>CAYPUW010000082.1:0-8415 GCA_964413925.1 uncultured Rhodobacter sp.
CGGTGTACACGGATTTGCAATCCGCTGCGTAACCACTCCGCCAACTCGCCAAGCCTCGGTTATTTAATTCGTTTTTAGGCGTGGTCAATCGCGGGAAAGATCCATTTTAAAGAGTTTACAAAGAATCTCGCTTCGCTTTCGTTTTTTTCTGAGGTGTGTTCGCCACATTTTGGGCAACTCGTTCGCTGCTTTCTCAAACCGGCAATCAAGAATGCGAGCGCCCCGAGGGCGGCTCTGAGCACCAAACCCTCACTTTGTGGCGAGCTGCCCTTGGAACAGCGCCTTCTGAGCCGCGATTTCTTTTTGCATATGCTCGCGAAACAGCCGCACCCGCTTTGTTCGGCGCAAATCCCTATGATAGACAAGCCAAAGCCCCAGATTATGCTGATCCTGCGGGGGGTGGAAACGTACCAGTGACGGCTCGCTGTCGCCCATAAAGCACGGCAGATAGGCCAGACCGGCACTGGCCTTGAGGGCGGCAAGGGTAAGCAGCGTGTCATCGACATAAAAAATGTGGTCATCGTCCTGACATCTCTCTTTGGTCCATGAGGTATGAAATCCGCAGCATTCAACGCCCAGCCACTTTTCTGGTTCCCCCCCTGACTGCACCTGCTCATGATAATCTCGCGAGCCGTAAACCGCCGAGGCAACCGTTGTCAGCCGAGTGCCGATCAGGGTGTCCAGCGGCGTATTGGTCAGGCGTATGGCAATATCCGCGTCACGCTCTGCCAGTCGCACAAACTTGTTTGTAACCTGAATATGAAGCTCTATTTTCGGGTGGGCGCGGCTGAACCGGGCAAATATCGGCATCAGAACCGTGGACGCCATGTTGTTGATGGCCGAGACACGCAGCTCGCCCGTGGCATCGGCATCCTGCCCGCTGCGGGAGCCTTCGAAGCCAAGGATTTCGACCTCGATCTTGCTGGCCGATAATTTTAGCTCTTCGCCAACTTGCGTCAGCTCATACCCCGATGTCTTGCGCTCGATCAGTCGTGTTCCCAACTGATCCTCCAGAGAGCGCAATCGTCTGGACACGGTTGAATGCTGAACCGCAAGCCGTTTTGCCGCACCACTGATCGAGCCGGCGCGGGCAATGGCCAGAAATATTCTCAAATCGTCCCATTGCATGCCAACCCTCCTTGTTTGTGCATTTTTGCAAAATCGGTGTCGATTTTCCACGAATTGCCAGAAGTCTGGCGGTCTGTCACGGTTTTGGCAATGAAAATTGCACAAAACATGTACAGACAGGAGAGATGAAATGAGCACCAAACAAAAAGCCTTTGACCCAATCGCATTCAAGAAAACCACCCGCAATCAGTGGGACGAGGCCGCCGAGGCCTGGAACAGATGGGCACCCCTGCTGGCGCGTTGGCTGGGTCCGGCAACAGAAATGATGTTTGACATGACCAATGTGCAAACGGGCAGCCGCGTGCTAGATGTTGCCGCAGGTGCAGGGGATCAGACATTGGCGGCAGCGCGTCGCACAGGGCCAACGGGCTATGTTTTGGCCACGGATTTGTCGCCCGCTATTCTTGAACATGCCGCTACCAACGCAAAGCTGGCGGGTTTTGACCATGTCGAAACCTTGGTCAAGGACGGCGAGGCGCTTGGCGAAATAAAGGCCCAGCCGTTTGATGCAGTCATATCACGGGTCGGCCTGATCTATTTCCCCGATCAGATCAAAGCGCTTACAGGTATGCGCGATCAATTACGTCCCGGCGGGCGGGTTGGTGCCATTACGTATGCCGGGGCTGAGTTGAACGGGTTCTTTTCCGTTCCTGTCGGCATCATTCGACGCCGCGCGGCACTGCCTGCCCCATTGCCCGGTCAGCCCGGACCGTTTAGCCTTGGTGATCCTGATGTGTTGGCCCAGCGGCTGAGCGAGGCGGGCTTTAGCGACATCCAGGTCGAGCGCGTTTTTGCACCTGTGCGCTTGGCCTCAGCACTTGAATGTCTGCAATTTGAACAGGAAAGCTTTGGCGCCCTGCACCAGATGTTGGCGGGCCTGTCAGAACCCGAACAAGACGACGCATGGGCCGAAATCGAGGAGGCGCTGGAGACCTTTGAGAAAGACGGAAAATTTGAAGGCCCCTGCGAGATGCTTGTGGCTTCGGCTCGCAAATAACCGCGTTATAACATAGGCAATCAAGGAGAACTCCCATGACAAAAATCGCCGTTATTCAAGAACCGCCCGTCTATTTGAACCTGAAGAAAACTATGGAGCGGGCCGTGGAACTGATCGCCAAATCAGCCAGCAGCGGCTGTGAAATGGTGGTGTTTCCAGAGGCGTGGTTTCCCGGCTATCCGACTTTTGTGTGGCGCCTGCCCCCCGGTGCCGGTATGGGCAAAACCGACGCATTATTTGCCCGCCTGCAAGCCAACTCGGTTGACCTTGGCAGGGGCGGCATGGCCCCGCTGCAAGACGCCGCAAAAGAGCATGGCGTGGTCATTGTCGCTGGCTATCAGGAGGTCGATGGCGCGGTTAGTGGCAGCACCCTGTTTAACAGTTGCATCATTATTGATGCTGACGGCACAATCGCCAACAACCATCGCAAACTGATGCCGACAAACCCCGAACGAATGGTTTGGGGCTTTGGCGACGGCTCTGGCCTGAACGTGGTTAAAACCGCAGTCGGGCGCATTGGCGCGTTGCTGTGCTGGGAAAACTACATGCCGCTGGCGCGCTATGCGCTTTATGCCCAGAATATCGACATCTATGTGGCCCCAACTTGGGACAGCGGAGAGAGCTGGCTGGCCACGATGCAGCATATCGCCCGCGAAGGTGGCTGTTGGGTTATTGGCTGTGCAACCGCGCTTGAAGTATCCGATATTCCGACCGACATTCCTTATTACGACGCGTTATTTCCGAACAAGGACGAGTGGGTAAATCCCGGCGACGCGGTGATCTACAAGCCCTTTGGCGGCGTGCATGCAGGACCGATGCACAAAGAAAAGGGTCTGCTGATTGCCGATATTGACGTTGACGCCGCGCGCGCCTCACGACGGAAATTTGATGCCAGTGGCCACTATGCGCGCCCCGATGTGTTCTCGCTTCACGTCAATCGGACAAAGCAAACCCCGGTGACTTTTGATTGATCACCTCAAGATATTTTAACATGAAAAGAATTCAGCATGATCCGTTATTTTTGGTTTACCTACCAGCACAAGGTCTGCGCAAATTTTCCCGACCTTGGAAAGGGACGGTAATATGGCGCTGGACCCCAAACACCTGAGCGTCATTCAATCATCGCGCGCTGAAAAGCCGACTGACATATGTGAAAGGCAGTTGCCGCTGCGCCAGCTCTATCATGTTGATCCGCAGGCGGCCTACATCGGGAACGCAGTAATGCTTGAATTCAACGTCGAAATGGCCTGTGCGATTTTTTGGCCCTGTCAGTTCAAACCGATTGCGGCTTTTTCCGGCCTACGCTTATCAACAGCCCAACCGTCAAGATAACAAGCGCCAAGATGCTGATCAGGCTCAGGCTTTCGCCCAAGATCAGCACCCCCAAAATCGCGCCCCCACCCGGCACCGCCGCAAGGATGAAAGAGGTATTCCCATTCCCAATCGTCCGCGACGCATGGGCAATGAAAAGCAGACCAATAAGATTTGGCACAAAACCTTGATAGATTGCCTGTAGCAAAAGCGGGCCCATAGGCGCATCTGAAAGGCCAGAAGGCAGCCAAAACGCCCAGATTGGCAGATAAAGCACCGCATTAACGACCGTCCCGCAAAAGATGATCTGCATCGCGCTGAGCTGCCAGCGCTCCGACAGAATGATATAAGAGGAGAAAAAAAGCGCGCCAACAACAAAGAGCAAATCGCCGATCCATGCGCCCTGGATGCTGGTAACACTCGCGTCCCATGCCAGCACGACCGCCGACCCAAGGATTAGCGCAGCACCCAGAACCTGTCGAAGGGTGGGGCGGGCGCGAAATAGAAATACCCCGAAAAGGACACTGATGAGCGGTAGCAGCCCGTTCATGAATATCCCCCCGTGGGCGGCGGGCGCATAGCTAAAGCCGGAAAAGACGGTAAGAATATAGACCGGTCCCAATATGAACGAAAGCACGGCGATCTGTGTTAGGCGAAGTCCCCGCCAAGGCTTGTAGTAAAGGCAAAGCGGCAACGCCACCAGCGAGGCCAGACCATAGCGCATCGCGGCCAGATCATAGATCGTCAGCCCGCTTTGATTGGCAACCCGGCTTACAATCAGCCAGAACGACCAGACCAAGACAATGAACCATGCCGCAGCGTAGCCCGTGAAATGGGAAGGGGAGCTGGTGGGCATGTGCGCTGCGCTCAACCTGAAAAAGTAAGGGGAAACTCCCGAAACCCAGCAGTAGGATCTGACACGCGTGGAGGCAAGAGAGTACTGGCAAAAACCATGCATCAGTTTCGGCCTATATCCGAATGAGAGGCTCTTTTATTCTGCGGTAAAGCCGCTCAACGGGATGTCACACCCCGAGTCCTTGAAAACCCGATGCGATTTTGCTTTTGGACAAGGGCAAGTCCTGCGTACAGATTGGCGATTTTCTGTATCTTGATGACGACACCATTCGGGGCTGGTTCAATATCTATGAACAGGGCGGTTGTGCGATTTTGGAATAGGTAGGGTATATATACGTAAAAACAAACACTTGGTGAAAAACTGCGCAATGAGTGGTGGTGCTAAATCACAGCGGCCAAAACAGCGGGATTAACAAGCTCGCGATCAGCCCCACCGACAGATTAAGCGGAATACCAATGCGCATAAAATCGGTGAATTTATACCCGCCCGGCCCGTAAACCAGCATGTTGGTCTGATAGCCGATCGGGGTGGCAAAACTGGCTGACGCGGCAACCATCACCGCGACCACCAGCGGGCGCGGATCGACCCCGAGCGAGCTGCCAAGCCCAATCGCAATCGGCGTCACCACCACCGCAACCGCGTTATTTGACACCAGCTCGGTCAAAACCGAGGTCAAAAGATAGATCGCCCACACGATCATAAACGGCGGCAGCATCTCAAACACCGGACCCAAGCCCGACACGATCAGCGCCACCGCGCCCGACGCTTCAAGCCCCGCCCCAACAGCCAGCATCGAGAAAATCATCGCCAGCAAGCGCCCGTCGATAAACGAAAACGCCTCCTCGGCATCAATCGCGCGCCCCAGCAAAATCACCGCCACCGCAACTGCCGCCAGCTCAAATATCGGGGCCACGCCAAACGCCGCCAACACCACAATCCCCGCCAACGCCGCCAGCACCAATGGCGCGTGCTTGCGCCGATACGCCCGATCCGTCGGCCTAGAGATATTGACCATATCCATGTCGCTGCCAAGACGCGCAATATCCTCGCCCGTCCCCTCCAACAACAAAGTATCACCGACCCGCACCACCAGATCGTCAAGATTTAGGCCGATGTTTTGATTGCGCCGATGCACCGCCAACGGATAAACCCCGTAACGCCTGCGCAACCGCATCCCGCCAAGCGAGCGCCCGATCATCTTGCAACCGGGCGAGATCAGCACCTCGACCGTGGTCGTCTCCACCGAGGAGAGTTGATCCACATGGCGCACGGCGCGGTTCTTTTGCAGCCCCAACAGCTCGCCCATGCCGCTGCGCAAAACCACGCGATCGCCGATTTGCAGCGTCACCGCCCCCAGATCACGCCTCAACGACAAATCCCCGCGCAAAACATCGACCACCCGCACGCCATTGCGCTTGAACAACTCAACCTCAAGCACCGCCCGCCCCACCAGTTCGGAATGTTCCGGTACGGCCACTTCGGTAAAAAACTTGCGCGCCTTACGCTCGCTCAGCAAACTCGCCATCGACTGGCGATCCGGCAACAGGCGTGGTGCAAAAATCCGTAAATATATCACCCCCCAGACCACCAAGATCATCCCCAAGGGCGTGATTTCAAAAATCGAGAACGCTTTCAGCCCCGCCCCCCGTGCAACCCCGTCCACCAGCAGGTTGGTCGAGGTGCCAATCAGCGTCATAGTCCCACCAAGAATGGCCACATAACTCAACGGTATCAACAGCTTGGAGGCAGGTATACCCAGTTTCTTCGCCAGCCCCACCGTCACCGGGATCATCACCACCACCACCGGCGTGTTGGACACAAATGCCGACGAGATCACCACAAACAGCGTCAGAACCGCCATCACCGCCACCGGGTGATCAGCCGCGCGCCGCTCCGCCTGCGCGGTAAACCAATGAAGCGCGCCGGTGCGCACCAAGCCCCCCATAACGATAAACATCGCCGCAATCGTCCACGGCGCAGGGTTGGAAAACACCTCGATGGCGCGCGCATAAGGCAGCAAACCCGAGGCCATCAACACCGCCGCCCCGCCAATCGCCACCACCTCGGTAGGATAGCTTTCGCGCAAGAACAAAATGAACATCACCGCGACCACCACCAGCGCGGCAATTGCCCTGAAATACGGGTCAGAAAGGATGTCCAAGCGTCATGCCCCCAAGCGTCACGACTTACCGTCGATCATTGCCCCATTGTTGCCTGACAGAAGCGTCAGCACAAGGGCGTCACCTCATGGCTCCAGAACCGGCTCCAGATTTGGGGCCAAACGTGGCCGCACCAAAAACAGCCCCAACATCATCACCGCAATCGCGCCCCAGACCCAACCGGCATAGCTCTCGCCCAACAACAGAATTGCCCAGAAAACACCAAATCCGGTCACCAGATAAGACACCTGACTGGCAAAGACCGAGCCTGCGCGCCCAACCAGCCAAACATAGGCCGTATACATAAACGCGTGGATCACTGCCGAGGCGATCAGCGCATATTCCGGCCCGCCCAGTGGCTGGGTCGGCGTAATCCACTGCCCACTCAATATCGCCATCGGCGCAACCACAAGCATCCCGAACAACGAGGCTCCCAACAGCAACTGCTCAGGCGCCAAGTCGAGAATGCCAAATCGCGATACCCAATTCCCCTCCAGCGCATACATGAACGGCGCGATCGTCAGAATAAGTACCCAGATCACCGCCTCGCGATCCGGTAAACTGGCGCTCGGTCCCGCCAACATCACAATCGCCACCGCGCCGCACATCACTCCGACAATACGCCACACAGACAGCCGCTCCAGCCCCATCGCCAGCGCAAGCGGCAGCGAGAACATCGGCATCAGCGAGATCACAATCGACAGGAACCCACTCGGCAAATGTCTGGCCGCCGCATAAGACAGCCCGTTGGGAATAACCGTCCCGACCAGCGCAATCAGCATATATCGCCACAAATAGGGCCAGCCGAGCGGCAATCGCAGCCCCTTGCGCACGCTCATCACCAGCAAAACCGCGCTGGTGACCGTGAGTTGCCAAAACATCAAACCAAGCGGCTGATGTCCGGTCGAAACCGCGATCTTGGTCAAGGGCTGGGTCAACCCCCAACCCGCTCCCAACATCACCAACAGCAGAAAATAGCCCGCGTGCCGCCTCAAACGCCCTGATCCTGCAACACCCCGTTTTGGCGCACCGGCACCACGCGAATGGCCAAGCCGGTGGCGTCATCCGTCTCAACGAACGTGCCACATATGGTTGCTTCGCCACTGGCAGGCGTAAACCGCTCCTTAACCATTCCGGTAATAAAACGGCGCATCGGCTCGGCCTTATCCATGCCGATCACACTGTTATAATCGCCGCACATGCCCGCATCGGTCTGGTAAGCGGTGCCGCGCGCAAGGATCTGCGCATCCGCCGTTGGCACATGGGTATGGGTGCCCACCACCAGCGAGGCTCGCCCGTCGCACCAATGCCCCATCGCCATCTTTTCGCTGGTCGCTTCGGCGTGAAAATCAACCATAATGGCATGGGCGCGCTTGCCCAAAGGATGGGCCTTCAGCACCTGATCAACCGCCGAATAAGGGTCCGCAAACGGCTTTTTCATGAACACTTGCCCCAGCGCCTGCACCACCAAAACCCGCCGCCCCTTGCCGGCGTCAAACAGCCGAGCGCCAACCCCCGGTGCCGCCTTGGCCAGATTAAGCGGCCGCAAAATTCGAGGCTCGCTCTCGATCGCGCGCAGCATGTCCTTTTGGTCAAACGCATGATCCCCCAGCGTGACACAATCGGCCCCGGCCTCAAGCAAACCCTGCGCGTGCGCGCTGTTCAAGCCCATCCCCGCAGTGGCATTCTCGCCATTAACCACAACAAAATCGAGCGCCCAGTCTTGGCGCAGCTTTGGCAAATATGTGGCAATTGCACCGCGCCCCGCGCGGCCCATAACATCGCCCAAAAAAAGTAATCTCATAAACTCACGCTTAGTGCGCCCGACAAGCGCGCGCAAGAGCGCCGATCAAAAAGTCAAAACACCCGTCTCGGTCACAACCGCATCCAATCGCTGATCGGTCGCATCGGTCGGCACCGCCTCGACCTGTTGCGCGCTATAGGCAAACCCGACCGCCGTGATC
>CAYPUW010000083.1:0-8397 GCA_964413925.1 uncultured Rhodobacter sp.
AAAGCCGCCGCCGGGGGAATAGTCGCCGTGAAACTGCACATAAAACGCAAACAGGATGATCGCGCCGACCAGCAATTTGGTGACCACGCGCAATATGAGGTGATGGCGCATCAGGTGCTCTCCCCGAGATTTTTAGCAGGCTTGGCGCGGCGTTTTTTGTCGCCGTCTTCGCCGTCTTTATCGTCCTCGGTTTCACCCTTGCGCCGCCTGCGCCGCAACCCGCTCAAAAGCAGCAAAACCCCGATCCCTGCGGTGAACACCACCGCTGTTTCACCCAGTGTATCAAAGCCGCGATAGCTCGCCAGAATAGCCGTGACCACGTTTGGCACCCCGATCTCGGACGGGCTGCGCGCCAGATATTCAGGCGCCACATGCAGTTGCGCGGGCGCGTTGGGATCGCCGAAATTGGGCATATCAAGGGTGCCGTAGATCAGTACGGCTCCGACCACCACCACCACGAATAATGGCAGGGCTGCCGAGCGGGTCGATGCGCGCTCAAACCGCGAGGTCAGCGCCAATGTGCCCAGCATCAGAACGGTGGAAATCCCCGCGCCAACTGCGGCCTCGGTAAAGGCCACATCAACCGCGTCAAGCGTCACCAAAAGCAACGCCGACAGCAGGCTGAACACCCCTGACAGCATCACAATCGCAAACAGGCTGCGCATGCGCACAACCGCCAGCGCGGTGAGCACCAGCATGGCAAACAGGACGATATTGATGAAGGTTTCTATCTCGGACCCGCCATTGATTTATCTGTGAACTGCCCCATCGCTATGCCTCTGTTTTAGGCGCAGCAAGGCCGTCGGCCTCTTTAGGACGCAACCCCGACACCAGCGCCGCATTGGCCACCGCATGGGTTGCGGTCGGGCCGGTTATGAACAAAAACACGCCGATTATCAACAGCTTGACAGATATCAGCGACAGCCCCGCCTGCATACCCATGCCCAAGAGCAACAAGATCATGCCGCCGGAATCGGTGATCGAAGCCGCATGTAAGCGCGACCAGAAATCGGGAAACCGCACCGTTCCAACTGCGCCGATCACCGCAAAGAACGAGCCGCTGACGATGAATATCCAGCTCAGGACATAAACCACGGTGTCTATCATATCTGCGCTCCGTCCTCTGTGTCCTCAGTCGGGCGCGGGATGTCTCCAACAGCGCGATAGCGAAAGAATTTCAGCACCGCGATGGTGCCAACAAAGTTGATCAGCGCATAAAGCAGAGCAATATCCAGAAAATCCGGGCGACCATTCAGAAACCCCAGCACGCCGATAAACAGCACCGTATGGGTGCCAAACGAATTCACCGCCAGCACCCGATCATAAAGGGTCGGCCCGGCGTAAAGCCGCACCAATACCAGCGCCATCGCGATAAACAGGGCAATTGCGGCCAGAGCAAACATCAGGCACCGCCCTCGTCTGTCGAGACGCTTTCTGTCACGCTTTCTGTCACGCTAACGCGTCGATCCATATCGGCAAGGGCGTCCATATCTTCGGGCGAATAGGCCAAAGCATGGACCAACAAGCTGCCCGGTTCGGTCTCCACCGTGATGGTTCCCGGCGTGAGCGTGATCGAGTTGGCAAAAATCACCTGCCCCAGATCGGTGTTTTGGCTGTACGGCACGGCAAACAGATGTTGGCGGATCGGCATTTTTGGCGACATTATAATCTTGGTAACGATCCAGTTTGCACGGCCAATTTCCACCAGCAGCCACAGGATATAGCCGACAAAGCCAAACGGGCGCAGCCGCATCTGGACCTTGTCACCATCGACCCGATCCATCCGCCAGCCGACCAGCAACACCACCAGCACAGAGCCGAGCGCGAACCCGATCATCAACGGCTTGTAAATCCCCGACATCAATAGCCAGAGACCTAACAAAGTTACACCGGCCATCACGGTTCGCACGTTGAATTTACCACCCTGCCACAACAGTCTCGCACAGTCCCAGATCTCCGCCTTGGTGTGGCCATACGGCCAACAGGTGGCCGCTTTGATCCGGTCTCCTGCGTACATAGGTAACAATGGCAACCTTGTATAGTTCCCGCACGCAAAAATATCCAATCAGCCTTAATATTCGCGCCCAATTGGCGCCATAGTTGGTGAATATAGTTGCATAAAGGGCCATAAGGTCGCCATAATACGGCCAAACAGCTCCAGCGCAGAAAATCGACCGCGTTAGGAGTTGAGCAACCAGCTTGTGCTAACAACAGGCGAACGGGCAATAAAAACGAGCGGGAAACCTTCCAGATGCTGGAATTTGTGAATGTCTCCAAGTCCTTTTGGACGGGCAAACAGCGCAAGGTCATTCTGGATCAGGCGTCGTTTCGCGTCGAACTTGGCAAAAGCATGGGAATTCTTGCGCCCAACGGCACCGGCAAAACCACCCTTATCAACATGATGGCAGGGCTGGAAAAACCTAACGAGGGGCGGATTATTCGCACATCACGCATCTCGTTTCCACTCGGGTTCATGGGCGGGGTGGTCAGCAAACACAGCGCCACCGAAAACGCCAGATATATCGCGCGCCTTTATGGGCTGGACCCCGATTATGTCGAGGCGTTTTGCCGCTATCTCACGGATATAAAAGAATATTTCGACATGCCCGTCGGCACGTTCTCCTCGGGGATGCGCGCGCGGTTCTCCTTCGCGCTGATGCTGGCGCTGGAGTTTGACATTTATCTGATCGACGAGGGTATGCCCAGCACCACGGATGTGGAGTTCAACCGCCGCGCTGGCTCTATTTTGCAAGACCGGCTGGCCAGCTCTACGGTGGTTATCGTCTCGCATCAGGCGAAAACATTAGAGAAATTTTGTCGCTCGGCGGCGGTTCTTAGGGACGGCAAGCTGATCATGTTTGACACATTAGAAGAAGCAAAGCAGTTATATAATTATGAAGCCCAAAGCTAAGAAATTTCGCATAAGGCGCGGCGCAACCCTAAGCGGAGTTAGCGGCCCAAAGCGCGCGCAGGCCGCTGCGTCAGAGGACACATCGCCTGAAACCATGTCGCCTGAAACCATGTCTTCAAGAACCGTGTCGTCCGAAACCCCGATCCAGCCTCAGGGCCGCCCGCAGAGCCAAAACAGCGAACCGACCTTGCGCCCACCCGGCACCCACCTCTCCCCCGACGAAACCTCGTTTCTGTCGCCGCGCGAGGAAATCGAGAAGATCAAGCAAGAAGGGCTGACCGGGCGTCAATTGCGCGTGGCCCGGCGCGAGGCGCAAAAACACGGGCTTAGCCCCTCCAGCGATCTGGACGCGGTGCGCCTGCTGCGCAAAAGCGGGGTCGATCCATTCAGACGCAGCGATCTGCTGGAGCTGGTGGTGACCGATCGGGGCGAAACCTCGCAAAACCTGCCCGCCGCCATTCGCCACGCGCCCCCCCCCTCGCCCCACGTTCTGGACCCCAATGAGCGCGCGCGCGAAGTGCAGAAAATTCAGCGCGATCTGGCCAAGCGCCGCCGCCGCCGCCTCAGTTTGCTCATGATCAAGCTGTCGTTTTTCGTGTTCATCCCAACACTTCTGGCCGGATACTACTATTACCGCGTCGCCACGCCCATGTATGCCACCTATTCGGAATTCGTGATCCAGAAGGCCCAGTCAAGCGCGCTCGGGGCGGCGGCGGCCGGTCTGTTCTCGGGCACGAGCTTGGCCAACTCGCAGGACTCCATCACCGTTCAAAGCTATCTCAACTCGCGCGAGGCCATGCAGCGTCTGGACAAGGAACACGGCTTCAAGGCGCATTTCCAACAAGCCTTCATCGACCCCATTCAGCGGCTCGACCCCAACGGCACCAACGAGGCCGCCTACCGAATTTACAAAAAGCGCGTAAAAATCAGCTATGATCCCACCGAGGGCATCATCAAAATGCAGGTGGTCGCCGCCTCGCCCAAAGCCAGCGCCGAGTTCAGCAAAGCGCTGATCAGCTATGCCGAGGAGCAGGTCGATCAATTAACCAAGCGCCTGCGCAAGGACCAGATGAAAGGCGCGCGCGAAACCTATAAAGAGGCCGAAACCAAGCTGACGGAGGCCAATCAGCGGGTGCTGAGCCTGCAAGAAAAAGCCGGTGTGGTCAGTGCCGAAAGCGAGCTGGCCCTGCAAATGCAACAGATCAGCACCTTTGAGCTGGAGCTTAAGAACAAACAACTGACGCTGGCCGAACTGCTGGATAATCCCCGCCCCAACCGCACCAAGGTCGATATCGCCCAGAAAACCATCGTGCGGCTGGAAAATCTGGTGCGCGACATGCGCGATACCTTGACCAAGGGCAAAAAAGGCTCGGTCTCCATTGCCAAGGTTCAGGGCGAGTTGGTGATTGCCCAAGCCGACGTGGCCACCCGCCAGTTGATGCTGAGCCAATCACTGCAACAGCTTGAAACCGCGCGGGTCGAGGCCAACCGCCAGACCCGTTATCTATCGCTGGGCGTGCGCCCGATTGCGCCCGACGAGGCGACCTATCCCCGCGCGTTCCAAAACACAATCCTCGCGTTTTTAGTGTTCGGGGGGCTTTATCTGATGGCCAGCCTGACCGCTTCGATCCTACGCGAACAAATCTCGGCTTAACAGATGAAAACCATTGATATCAATACCTTGACAGTTGGCAATGACCAACCATTGACCCTGATTGCCGGCCCGTGCCAGCTTGAAAGTCTGGACCATGCCGAAATGATTGCCGGCACCTTGAAAGAGGCTTGCCAAGCGGCAGGAGCGGGGCTGATTTTCAAAGGCTCGTTTGACAAAGCCAACCGCACCTCCCTTGGTGGCGAACGCGGTCTGGGCGTTGAAAAGGGGCTAAGCATCCTTGAAACCATCGCACAAAAATTCGGCCTTCCGGTTCTGACGGATGTGCATTCGCCCGACCAATGCGCCGAGGTCGCCAGCGTGGTTGACGTGCTGCAAATCCCTGCATTCCTGTGCCGCCAGACCGACCTGTTACTGGCAGCGGGCAAGACCGGCGCGGCGATCAACGTCAAAAAAGGCCAGTTTCTGGCCCCGTGGGAGATGCCCAACGTGGCCGAAAAAATCGCCTCCACCGGCAATCAGCGCATCATGCTGTGCGAGCGCGGCACCTCATTTGGCTATAACACCCTCATCGCCGACATGCGCAGCCTGCCGACCATGGCCCAAACCGGCTATCCGGTGGTGATGGACGCAACCCACTCAGTCGCTCAACCCGGCGGCAAAGGAACCTCGTCTGGTGGGCAGCGCGAGTTCGCCCCGGTGATGGCCCGCGCCGCCGTGGCACTTGGCGTGGCCGCCGTGTTCATGGAAACCCACGAGGATCCCGATCGCGCGCCGTCGGATGGTCCCAACATGATCTACCTGCACGACATGCCCGCCCTGATCAACAGCCTGATGGCGTTTGACAAGCTGGCCAAAGCCGACCCGATCTCGATTTGAAATCCCTTTTTTCTTCCCTTTTTCTGCGGAGCAACCCCTTGCAAAAACCTCATGATAAAGTCACCCAGAATACGTGGGAGTTTCTCAGCGAGCCGATGATCACCCCGACCGGATTTCGCGAATATGACGCGCGCTGGAAATACCCAGACGAGATCAACCTGCTCGGGATCACCGCCCTTGGCCTTGGCCTTGGCACCCAAATGTTTGAGGCCGGGATCGAGCCGGTGATCGCCGTTGCCAATGATTACCGCGACTATTCGCTGACCATCAAAAACGCGCTGATGCTGGGCCTGATGCAGGCGGGAATCCATGTGCGCGACATCGGCCCTGCGGTCTCGCCCATGGCCTATTTTAGCCAGTTTCATCTGGATGCGCCAGCGGTTGCCATGGTCACGGCCAGCCATAATCCCAACGGCTGGACCGGAGTCAAGATGGGGTTTGAACGCCCGCTCACCCACGGTCCCGACGAGATGAACCGCCTGCGCGAGATCGTGCTGAACGGCGAGGGCCGCGCCCGCGATGGCGGCAAATACGAGCGGGTCGAGGGCGTGTTTGACGCCTATATCGACGATCTTTGTGGTGATTTCAAAATGTCGCGCCCGCTCAGCGTGGTCTGCGCCACCGGCAACGGCACCGCCTCGGCTTTTGCGCCATTGGTGCTGGCGCGCATCGGCGTCAACGTGATCCCATCCCACAATCGGCTCGATTACACGTTTCCCCATTACAACCCCAACCCCGAGGATATGGCGATGCTGCACGACATGGCTCAAAGCCTGCGCGCCTCGGGCGCTGATCTGGCGCTTGGCTTTGACGGCGACGGTGATCGTTGCGGCGTGGTTGACGACGAAGGGGTGGAGATTTTTGCCGATAAAGTCGGCGTGATCATGGCCCGCGATCTGGCCAAAATTTACCCCAATTCCACCTTCGTCGCTGATGTTAAATCAACCGGCCTGTTCGCCTCTGACCCCGAGCTTTTGAAACACGGGGCCAAGGCCGATTACTGGAAGACCGGCCACAGCCACATGAAGCGCCGAGTGAAGGAACTGGGCGCGCTGGCGGGTTTTGAGAAATCCGGTCATTATTTCTTGGCCGAGCCTCTGGGTCGCGGTTATGATTGCGGCATGCGGGTTGCGGTCGAGCTGTGCAAGCTCATGGATCGCAATCCGGGCAAGAAAATGAGCGATCTGCGCAAGGCGTTGCCGTTGACGTTTTCCACGCCGACCATGTCTCCTTATTGTGCTGACGTGGAAAAATACGATGTTCTGGCGCGAATAGTCACACAAATTCAGTCACTTGCGGATAATGGCGGCGCGCTCGGGGGGCAAAAAATTACCGATGTGATTACGGTAAACGGCGCGCGGGTCATGTTAGAGAACGGCGCTTGGGGCTTGGTTCGGGCCTCCTCCAACACGCCAAATCTGGTGGTGGTGTGTGAAAGCCCGACCAGCGAGGCCGAGCTAAAAGCGATTTTTAACGATCTGGATGCGATCATTCGCACCGAGCCATCGGTGGGGGAGTATGATCAAACCATCTGATAAAGTGAGTTAGTTCACCCTTAAACCACTTGCCCAACCGCCCAGCCAGAGGACCACGCCCACTGAAAATTATAGCCGCCAAGCCAGCCGGTAACATCCACAACCTCGCCGATAAAATATAGCCCCGCCACCGTTCGCGCCTCCATCGTGCGGGCGTTGATCTCGTTGGTCGAGACCCCGCCACAGGTCACTTCGGCGGTACGATAACCTTCGGTTCCGGCAGGATTTAGCGTCCAGTTCGACACCAGATCAGCCAAGCCCCGCAACTCGGTCTCGGTCAGATTGGCCAGCGTTTTCCCGCCATAAATGCCCTGACACAACATCCGTGCCAGACGTTTTGGCAACACTTCGCTCAGCACCGTCGCCGGCACCTGCCCGCCCTGCCCGTGCTGTCGCGCACGCAAAAATTCATACGCGTCCTGACCGGGCATCAGATCAACCGAAATCATGCCCCCCTCTCGCCAGTAGGACGAGATTTGCAAAATCGACGGTCCCGACAAGCCGCGATGGGTGAACAGCAGACCCTCGCGAAACTGCGCGCCACCCGTGGCAACAATCGCATCAACCGACAGCCCCGCAAGCGGCTTTATTTTGGCCAGATCGTCCGGCGCAAACGTCAAGGGAACCAGTGCCGCGCGCGTCTCCTCCACCGTCAGCCCAAACTGGCGTGCGATCTCATAACCAAACCCGCTCGCGCCGATTTTAGGGATCGAAAGCCCACCCGTGGCGATCACCACCGAGCGCGCGCGCACGGCAGCCCCCGCAATTTGCAACGAAAACCCCGTCTCATACCGCCGCACCTCGCCTACGTCCGAGCGCAACCGAATCTCGACCCGCCCCTGCGCCATACCGCGCGCAAGCATCTCGATGATTTCGGTGGCCGAACCATCGCAAAACAACTGCCCAAGGGTCTTTTCATGCCACGCGATCCCCTCGGCCTCGATCCGGTCAATAAAATCCCACTGGCTGAACCGCGAAAGCGCCGAAAGCGCAAATTTCGGGTTTTGCGACAAAAACGCTCCCGCGCGGCAGTCAAGATTGGTGAAGTTACAGCGCCCGCCGCCGGAAATACGGATTTTCTCGCCCACAGACTTGGCGTGATCGACCAACAGCACCCGACGCCCGCGCGCCCCGGCCTCAAGAGCGCACATCATTCCCGCCGCACCGGCCCCGATTATCACCACGTCAAACTCTTGCATAGCGCAGGCAATAGCTGCCCGCGTCTAATTCCGCAAGCAACGCATTTTGGGCTTGATACGTGTGCGCGGGTCTCGTAAATAAACCCGCACGTTGGGATGTGGCCTAGTGGTAGGGCAACGCTTTTTGGTAGCGCAGATCGTAGGTTCGAATCCTACCATCCCAGCCAACCTCTTTTGGTCAGTGTTGTAAGAGCCCCGAGGGCAGAATTTGGCCCGAATAGCCCCATCTACTGCCCCATCGCTCTTGGTCACAGCCACAGT
>CAYPUW010000084.1:0-8187 GCA_964413925.1 uncultured Rhodobacter sp.
CGTTAGGCGCTTGCAAGGATAGTAGCCACTTTACCGCGAAAAATGCGCGAAAAAACCTCGCTATTGTGATAAAACATGTAATGTCGTACGCTTATACTAATTTCCAATTTGGAATCATAAAGGCGCGGCTGACCATGCAAAAAACTTTGACCAAAGGCGACCTGCTTAGTAAAAAAATCAACGTCGATCACAACCGCACCATCGGGTTTATGGGCGAAGACTGCCGGGTATATTCAACGCCGGCCCTGCTGGAAGACATCGAAATGACCTGCCGCGACCTGATTTTGGCGGGCATTGAGACGGGTGAAGACACGGTCGGGGTTATGGTCTCGCTGACCCATATGGCCCCGACATTGATGGGGATGGAGGTCACAATCACCGCCACGGTGACCGAGGTTGAGGGTCGCAAAGTCGTGCTGGAAGTCACCGCCACCGACAGCCTTGAGCAGATTTGCACCTGCCGCCACCAACGCTTCATCGTCAATGTGGAAAAGACCAAACAGCGTTTGCTCGCCAAGTCTGCCAAGGCGCGCGCGTCGTGAAAGGCATGTGACATGCAAAAACCGGCTCCGAAAATCTCTGAAAACGTCTGGTCTTATTGTTACCAATGCGTGGCTGGTCCCGATTTGTTGCAAGTCAGCGTCAAGGACGGTGTTCCCCATCAGATCGGTCCGAATTTCGATGCCGCCGAGATACATCCGGCGGCGGGCAAGGTTTGCGTCAAGGCCTTCGGGCTGATCCAGAAAACCCACAACCCTCACCGCATCACCACGCCGATGATGCGCACAAATCCCAAGAAAGGTCGTCATGAAGATCCGGGGTTTAAGCCAGTCAGTTGGGACGAGGCGCTCGACGCAATCGCCGCAAAGCTCAACAAAGCGCGCGCTGATGGGCTGCGCGATGAAAGCGGTTTCGCGCGCGTCGCGGCCAGTTTTGGCGGTGGCGGCACCCCGACCGCCTACATGGGAACCTTTCCGGCATTTTTGGCCGCATGGGGTCCGGTTGATATGAGTTTTGGCTCGGGTCAGGGCGTTAAATGTTATCATTCCGAGCATCTTTATGGCGAGCTTTGGCATCGGGCCTTCACGGTTTCGCCTGACACGCCACTCTCTGAATTGATCGTCTCGTTTGGCGCCAATGTAGAGGCTTCGGGCGGGGTTTGCGGGGTTAAACGCCACGCGGATGCGCGCGCGCGCGGCATCAAACGCATTCAGGTCGAGCCGCATTTATCTGTCACCGGAGCCTGTTCTGCTGAGTGGGTGCCGATCCGCGCCAAGACCGACTCAGCCTTTCTGTTCGCGATGGTTCACTATCTGCTGCACGAGGCCGACAGGGGCGAACTTGACCTGCCATTCCTTAAGGAAATGACCTCGTCGCCTTATCTTATCGCGCCCAACGGCTATTTCCTGCGCGATCCGGTCAGCGATAAGCCGTTGATTTGGGACAAGAAAACCAACTCTGCTCTGCCTTATGATACCGAGGGTGTGGACGCGGCTCTTGAGGGTGATTTCACCGTTTGTGGTAAAGAGATTGGGCCGGACGATCAAGAATGGGTTCACACGGAGGTCAGCGTTACCACCGCTTTTTCCAAGCTCGTCGCCCATATCAGGTTCTACACCCCCGATTGGGCCGCCGAGATTTGTGACGTTCCCGCCGCGACCATCCGCTCGACCGCGCGTCAGTTTTTGGACCACGCCCATGTGGGTGAAACCATCGAGATCGAAGGTCATGTTTTGCCGTTTCGCCCGGTGGCGATCTCGCTTGGCAAGACCGTCAATAACGGCTGGGGCGGCTATGAATGTGTGTGGGCGCGCACCTTGATGGCCTGTCTGATTGGCGGCTTGGAGGTTCCCGGCGGCACACTTGGCACCACCGTTCGCCTCAATCGACCCGCCGATAATCGCTGGAGCAGCGTGTCACCGGGGCCGGACGGCTTCATGGATTACCCGATGAACCCCACGCGCAAGGGCGAATGGCACGAGCGTTCAACCACCCGTCACGCCCACCAAACGCTGGTGCCGCTGGCGGCAAACTCGCCGTGGTCACAGGCGCTTGGGCCGACCCATCTGGCGTGGATGATGCAAAAAGAGGGGTTCGAGCATCTGCCAAAACCGACCCCGCCCGATGTCTGGTTCGTCTATCGCACCAACCCCGCGATCTCGTTTTGGGACACGGACGCGGTCGAGGACGCGATGGCGAACTTCCCGTTCACCGTGTGTTTTGCCTATACGATGGACGAAACCAACCACACTGCCGACGTGCTTTTGCCGGAATGTACCGACCTTGAGGGATTGCAACTGATCCGCATTGGTGGCTCTAAATATGTGGAGCAGTTTTGGGAGTATCAGGGGTTTGCCCTGCGTGATCCGGCCTCCAAGCCCCAAGGCGAGGCGCGCGATTTCACCTGGATCGCCACCGAGTTGGCGCGGCGAACCGACCTGTTGGAGAGTTACAACAAGGCCATAAACAAAGGGGCGGCGGGCGTGCGTCTGTTTGGCGAGGGTTTCGATTTTTCCCTGAAAGAACAAGAGGTTCATGGGGTTGAGGAAATCTGGAATACCATCTGCAAAGCCGCCAGTGCCGAGCTGACAGGCGGGCAAGAGACGCAGGGGCTTGAGTATTTTCGCGAGCATGGCTTTCGAGTGAAGAAATTCCCCAAAGAGCAGTGGTATCTTTATCCCGCGCTTAAAAAACAGGGCCTTCGATTTGAGATGCCCTATCAAGAGCGGTTGCTGCGCATCGGCGCGCAACTCAAAGCGCGGCTGCACGAAAAAGGCATCCGCTGGTGGGATCGCCAGTTGAAAGAATACGAGGCGTTGCCAAATTGGCAGAACCTGCAAACCTTGTGGGAAACAGCACTTGAGGACGCGTTCAAAGTTTCGATCGGCGACTATCCGTTCTGGCTGTTGACCGCGCGCTCGATGCAATATTCCTGGGGCGGCAATGTCGGCCTGCAAATGATCCACGAGGTCGCCAAAAACATCGCCGGCCATGGCGGGGTGGTGATGAACCCGGCGGCGGCAAACGCGCTCGGATTGGCCGAAGGCGACGTGATTGAGCTGGCCTCGCCTAATGGCGGCACCACCAAAGGGTCGGTGATCCTCAGGCAAGGTATTCGCCCGGACACGCTGTTGACCATCGGGCAGTTTGACCATTGGAAAACCCCTTACGCCAAAGACCTCAAAACGCCGAGCATGAATGCCCTGATGCCCATGTTGCTTGATTTGACGGACTCGACCGGCTCGGGGGCTGATCTGGTCAAAGTCTCCATTCGCAGGATCGAGGGCGCGTCATGACCCGTTATGCGATTATCGCCGATCTTAACCGCTGCGTTGGTTGTCAGACCTGCACCTCGGCCTGCAAACACGCAAATGCCACCGCGCCAAATATCCAGTGGCGCAAAGTGCTCGATTTTGAGGTTGGCGAGTTTCCCGACGTGAGCCGCGCCTTTTTGCCGGTTGGGTGCATGCATTGCGACGAGCCGCCCTGTTTGGATGTTTGCCCCTCGACCGCAACCCGCAAACGCGATGACGGGATCGTCACGATTGACTATGACATCTGCATCGGCTGCGCTTATTGCGCGCTGGCCTGCCCTTATCAAGCGCGGTTTCGGGTCGATAAACCGGCCCATGCCTATAGCGGCAAAACCATGCGCCATGAGGCGTTGCGCGAAGATCCCAATCGCATCGGGGTGGCGCAGAAATGCACCTTCTGTGTCGACCAAATCGACGCCGGATTGGCCGCCGGTCTGGTCCCCGGCATCGACGCGGCGGCGACGCCTGCTTGTGTCAACTCCTGCATCGCGGGGGCGCTACATTTTGGCGATATCGAGGATCCCGACAGCAATGTGTCGACCTTGCTGCGTGAAAACCGAAATTTCAGGATGCATGAGGAACTCGGCACCGGCCCCGGAATTTACTACTTATATGAGGGCGATACCGGCGATAATGTGGCCATAGATCCGGCCCCGATGGTTCCTGATCCTGTAGGTTTGGCGCAAGTATCGCCACAGCTTCAGACCAGTTGGGACTGGCGGGCGGCAGGCAATTTCATTTGCGGCGGCACCGGCACCGGCCTGTTTGTGGCCACCATGCTGGCAGGGGTGGCAAACCCGGTCTTTTGGCCGGCACTGTTCATCGCATTGGCCCTTGTCGGCACGGGTTTGTTCTGCGTCTGGCTAGAGATCGGGCGACCGTGGCGCTTTTTGAACGTTTTTCGCCAACCCGCGCGCAGTTGGATGAGCCGCGAGGCGCTTGTCGCCCTACCCTTATTCGCATTTGGCGGGTTGGGGTGGCTGTTTCAATCACAAGTTCTTGGCATAGTCGCGGCCCTGTTCGCCCTGCTGTTCGTCTATGCACAAGGGCGGATTTTGCGCGCCGCTAAGGGCATTCCCGCGTGGCGACAAAAAGAGATCGTGCCAGTGATCATCGCCACCGGCCTGACCGAAGGTGCGGGCCTGTTTGTGGTCTTTGCGGTGCTGGCCGGATACTCCCGCCTCGATCTGCAACTCTTCGGCGCGGCGTTATTCGCCCTGATCGCCGCACGGTTTGTTTTATGGCGGCAATATCGCCGGGCTTTGGGGGCGGGTGGTGCACCTGTCGCAACACTTTTGGTGCTTGATCGCCTGAATTTGGGCTTTTCCGTCGCCAGCCAAACGCTGCTGCTTGCCCTGACACTGACCTCGCTGGTCTCGCCACCATTGCTGATCGTTGCCGGGTTGCTGGCGGCGGCAACTGGCTGGGGCTTTAAGTTCACGCTGGTGACCAAGGCCGCGTTCAATCAGGGCTTTTCCATCGAGCGGATGCCTGCGCGCGGAGCAGGTATGAGCGCACCGGGGATCAAGCCCGGATGGACAACTCAATAATCCAAAATGGAGGGAAACATGACCGTAATGGAGAGCAAAACACAGCCGGACTTTATGTTTGACGCAGGCGCCGAGACCATGTCGCGTCCCGATCTGAACGCGCTTCAGCTTGACCGATTGCGCTGGTCGCTTGGTCAGGCTTACGGTAACGTTCCCCATTATAAACGTGCTTTTGACGCGGCAGGTGTCACCCCTAAGCATTTGAATACGCTGGATGACCTTCGCCACTTCCCGTTCACCGTCAAGGATGACCTGCGCGCGAATTACCCGTTCAAAATCTTTGCCAAACCCGTGGATCAACTGGCGCGCATCCACGCCTCTAGCGGCACAACCGGCAAGCCGACGGTGGTTGGCTATTCAAAAGGCGACCTCGATCGCTGGGCGGATTTGATGGCGCGCTCACTGGCGGCGGCAGGCGCGCGACCGGGCGATATCGTTCACAACGCCTATGGCTATGGGCTGTTCACCGGCGGGCTTGGCGCGCATGCGGGGGCCGAGCGTCTGGGTTGCGTGGTGGTGCCGATCTCTGGCGGCGGAACCGAACGGCAGGTCACGTTGCTGCGGGATTTTGGGCCAGCGATCCTGTGCGCGACACCGTCATACGCCCTTAACATCGCCGAGGTCGCGACCAGTCTTGGCGTCGACATCGCGTCCCTTCCGCTGCGGCGCGGCCTCTTTGGCGCAGAACCTTGGTCCGAGGAAATGCGCGCAGCTCTTGATACACGTCTTGGCCTCAAATCCGTGGATATCTATGGCCTCTCGGAGATTATGGGACCGGGGGTTGCCTGCGAGTGCGACAACGCGCGCGCGGGGCTTCATGGCTGGGAGGACCACTTTTTATTCGAGGTCATCGACCCCGAAACGCTGGAGCCGCTGCCCATGGGCGAAGCGGGCGAGTTGGTCATCACTACCCTCACCAAAGAGGCGATGCCGATGATCCGCTACCGCACCCGCGACATCACCCGCCTCACCGACGAGCCGTGCATTTGCGGGCGCTCCCACGTGCGCATCCAGCGCGTCACCGGGCGCGACGATGACATGATTATCCTGCGCGGCGTTAACGTTTTCCCCAGCCAGATCGAGGCAGTTTTGGTAGGCCTTGAAGGGTTGGCGCCGCATTATCAGATCGAGCTTTCGCGCGACGGGGTGCTGGACGCGATGGCGGTCGAGGTGGAGATTCTCCCCGACATCAGTGAGAGTGCCGAGAGCCTTGCGACACTCGCCCAAAAGCTGCGCCATGACATCAAGTCGATTATCGGCGTCAGTTGCGAAATTCGGGTGAAGCTGGCGGGCGAGATACCCCGCTCTGAAGGTAAGGCCGTACGGGTACGTGATTTGCGCAAATGATGGTCGCGGTCAGTCCGGCACCGAAAAGGCCAGAATTCGGCTGATCGTGGCATAGGCTTCGCCGCTCTCGTCATGCCAGATGTTGAACGCTTCCTGCAAGCTCGCGCGCGCCGATTTGGAGGTTGCGGCCCCGTCGATCACTCCCGCCATATTCAGCGCCGCAACTACCGAGCGCGACAAAATAAAGTTGTCATATCCCATAACCCGCAACGCATATTGTCCGGTCGTCCCGCCAAGCCGCGCGCCGCGAGATTTGAGTAACGCGAACAAGCCGACCGTATCATGAGCAGGCCAATTGCCAATATATACGGCAGCCGAACCGTGCTCGCGCGCCAGATCAGAGAGGAAAATCGCGTTGTCACGGACAGACAATATCTTGGTGGCGTGGCGCACAATCGACGTGTCGCGCAGGTGGCGATCAAGGTCCTCATCCGACATCATGGCGTTGCGCCCAATCGCAAAACCGTCAAAGGCTGCCTCAAATCTCGGCCACTTATTTTCGACCACAGACCAGTTGAAACCGGCCTGAAATACGCGTTTGGAAAACTCCGACAGCAGACGGTCATCGGTTAATGAGGCCAGCGGTGTCTCGGGGCGCTCGGGCGCGCTCGCGGCGATAAACTCGGCCCCTTTGCGGGCCTCGGCGAGCGTACGAATTTCGGCAAAAGACTTCATAACTCATCCCCCTTTTTTCGTTGACTTAGCACCGACAAAAACCGCGATCTGGCCTCGGGAACGGGACGTTCTCCCAGTGATCGCGCGAGCCAGTACTCCAGAAAATATCCGGTGGTCTTCAAACCGTTCATGATGCCGATTGTGCTGGTCAAATCAGGATATGGCAACAGTTTTTCCGCCCAGTCACCAGCGGCATCGCGACTGACCGCGCGGCCGGTTTTGGGCGACACAAACGCTAAATCCTCGTCAAGACCAGTCACCGCGCAAGTTTCAATATCCAACCCGAAACCCAACGCAGACAGCAAGATAAGCTCCCATTGCAGATAGTCGCGCGCAAGCGTGTGGCTGTCGCTCAGCCCATCCAACAGCGCCTCGGTGGCGGCAAAAAGCCGGGGATGGACCTCGCGTTCAGGCAGGGAAAACTTCAGCAAACCACAGATTGCGTTGAGGGCAGCCAGCGCCGTTCTGTCGGCCAAAACCAGTGCGGCGCGGCCGGATAACGGCTCCGGGCGAAAGGTGCCAAGATGCTCTTCAAGCCGGGCGTGCCACGTCACATCAAGCAGGCTTCCCGGTTGTAATATGGGCCGCAATTTACGCGAGGCCCCGCCACGCACGATCCCCGCATGCCGCCCGTGGTTTTCGCAAAAAACCTCGATAATCGCCGAACTCTCGCCAAAGCGCTGAACCGTTAACAAAGAGCCGTGATCGCGCCATTCCATTCCTTAAACCTAGTCTGAAAACCCCGGCGCGTCGAGCAGATGTCGCCCTTGTTTATCCTCGACCTCGATGATCCAGATATCAGGGTCAAAGCCGCGTTGGCGCGCCAGACTGGCCTCGACCTCGGCGTCGTCACCGGCGCATAAAATTACCCAAATTCGCGCGCCATCGCGATCATAACTGCGCTGAAACGCCTCGGCTTTGCCGTCCAGCGTGTTGAGTTTAACCATGATATTGCCAGCGGTTTCGTCACCTTTAGCAACCACAAAAACCGGAATGTCCAACAGGCGCAAGCGGGTCAGATAGGCGTCTACCCAGAATTTTGAGGTCAGGCGCACCATGGTCTATTTCGGGTTTCCGTCCTTGAAATCAAGGCCCATTTCGGTATATCGCTCGGCGTCTTCGAGCCAGTTTGGCCGCACTTTGACCTGCAAAAATAGGTGTGCCTTGCGCCCAAGAAACTCCGAGATTTCCAGACGTGCGGCCACCCCGATTGCCTTCATGGTTTCGCCTTTGGGACCAAGCGCGATGCCGCGATGCCCCTCGCGTGTCACATAGATCAACTGGTCGATCTTGACCGAACC
>CAYPUW010000085.1:0-8152 GCA_964413925.1 uncultured Rhodobacter sp.
CAATCGGTAAGATTCCCGCCGGTTACCTGCGTGCCACACTCAATCAAATGCCCCGCCAACGAGCCTGCCGCCAGCAGGTCCAGATCGTGCGCGCCCCAGCTAAACGCCGAAATGGCCGCGCCCAGCGTGACCGCGCTGTCAACGCAGCGGCCCGTGATGACGATATCGGCCCCGTTTGAGAGCGCCTCGGCGATGGGAAATGCCCCCAGATATGCATTGGCGCTGCCGATTTTGGCAAGCTCGGGAAACGCCGCGCCCGAGAACATTTCGGTCGGCGCGGCCTTGGCGATGTCGGCAATTTGCGGCATCAGATCATCGCCGCTGACGGTGGCTATCTTGAGGCTCAGCCCCGCCTTGGTAATCTCGGCGCGCAACGCCTCGGCGCAAGCCTCGGGATTGACGCCGCCAGCGTTGGCAATGATCCTGACCCCTTGGCGCGCAATCTCGGCCAAATTCGCCCCCATCGCTTGGCTGATAAAATCGGTGGCATAGCCAAGGTTTGGATCACGCGCGCGCATCCGCCCCAGAATGGCCATCGTGATCTCGGCGAGATAATCGTAAACGATGAAATCAAGCCCGCCCTCGGCCAGCAACTGCGCCGTTGCCAGCGAGGCGTCGCCCCAAAAACCGCTGGCCCCGCCAATGCGGATCATTTGTTGATGATGTGACATGCCGACCACCTGTTGGATGCACGAAGAAGAGATTAACCCTCCATCAGTTGAAACTCTCGCGCGAGCGTTTGCAACAAAAATCACCTGCCCGCGCGGCACAAGCCGCTTGCGTCCGCGCGCCATCCAGAACACTGTGACGGATCAACATTTTCTCTGAGGAGCAGCCCCCAATGTCCCGCATGTCCCGCGAAGTCGTCATCGTTTCCACCGCCAGAACCCCCATCGGCAAAGCCTATCGCGGGGCGTTCAACGACACGCAAGCCCAAGAGCTTGCCGGTCACGCCATCAAACATGCGGTCTCGCGCGCAGGCGTTGAAGGCAGCGAAATCGAGGATGTGGTGATGGGGGCGGCCCTGCAACAAGGCTCGACCGGCTCCAATATCGCGCGCCAAGCGGCATTGCGCGCGGGCCTTCCCACCGATGTTGCGGGCATGTCGGTTGATCGCCAATGCGCCTCGGGCCTGATGTCGATGGCCGTAGTTGCCGGGCGAATTGCGCTGGGCGATATTGATATCGCGGTCGCGGGCGGGGTGGAATCCGTCTCCTTGGTGCAAAACGATAAAATGAACCGCTTTCGCGCCACTGATCCGTGGTTGGTCGCCCATCGTCCCGACATCTATATGTCGATGTTAGAGACCGCCGAAGTGGTGGCCGAGCGTTACGGCATCAGCCGCGAGGCGCAAGATGAATATGCGGCCATGTCCCATCAGCGCACGGCGGCGGCGCAGGCGGCGGGCTATCTTGACGCCGAGATCGCGCCCCTGACCTCGATCAAAAAGGTGCAGGATCGTGCGACCGGCGAAATCTCAGACCAGCAGGTGACGCTAAAGCTAGACGAGGGTTTGCGCGCCTCGACCACCGCTGAGGGGCTGGCCGGTCTCAAGCCGGTTTTTGCCGATGGCATCACTGTGAAGCGGGGCAAATTT
Organism: uncultured Rhodobacter sp.; assembly: GCA_964413925.1. GTDB lineage: Bacteria > Pseudomonadota > Alphaproteobacteria > Rhodobacterales > Rhodobacteraceae > UBA5972. The sequence goes on from CAYPUW010000085.1 coordinate 1,598, forward strand.
ATCACCGCCGGAAATGCGTCGCAACTGTCGGACGGGGCGGCTGCGCTGGTGTTGATGGACGCGGGGACTGCCGCCAAACGCGGGCTTGAACCGCTGGGGATTTATCGCGGAGTTACCGCTGTTGGTTGTGATCCTGACGAGATGGGGATCGGGCCGGTTTTTGCGGTGCCTAAGCTTTTGAAAAACGCCGGGCTGACGATTGACGACATTGATATGTGGGAACTAAACGAGGCGTTTGCCTCGCAAACCCTTTATTGCCGCGACCGTTTGGGGATTGATCCCGCCAAGCTTAACGTCAGCGGCGGCGCGATTGCCATCGGCCATCCTTACGGCATGTCGGGCGCGCGGATGTCGGGTCATGTGTTAATCGAGGGCAAACGGCGCGGGGCCAAATACGGTGTGGTCACCATGTGCGTCGGTGGCGGCATGGGGGCGGCGGGGCTGTTTGAAATCCTCTGAGCGGGGTCTATTTCGTCGAGAGCGCCTTCAGCAAACCTTGGGTCGAGCCGTCTTGTGCGTCGCAGCGCTCCCCCTGAACCAGCGGCAACAGCTCCATGGCCAGTTCTTTGCCAAGCTCGACCCCCCATTGGTCAAACGAGTTTATGCCCCAGATCGCCCCCTCAACAAACACGCGATGCTCGTAGAGGGCGATGATTTGGCCGAGCGTAAACGGCGTCAGTTTATCGTAAACCAGTGTGATCGAAGGCCGGTTGCCTGCAAACACTCGATGGGCCGCTTGCCGGTCAAGCTCGTCGCCGTCAAAGCCCAGAGTGGCGGCGATTTTGTGCGCTTGAGTGAGATTGCGCCCGACCATCAGGGCTTGTGATTGGGCAAGACAGTTGGCCTTCAACAGGTCGTGCTGATGGCGCAAATCCTCCTCAAACCCACGCGCCGCGATCAGAAACTCGGCAGGCACCACCGCCGTGCCTTGATGCAAAAGCTGGTAAAACGCGTGCTGGCCGTTGGTGCCGGGTTCACCCCAGACAATCGGACCGGAAGCTGTCTCCAGCGCGGAGCCATCAAGTGCTACGCTCTTGCCGTTGCTCTCCATATCGAGCTGTTGAAAATAGGCGGGCAGGCGCGATAACCGCTGGTCATAGGGCAGGATTGCGCGGGTCGGATAGCCGCAGATATTATGGTGCCAAATCCCCGTCAGCGCCAGCAAAACCGGCAGGTTGTCGCGCGGCTCGGCTGTCTGGAAATGGCGGTCCATCGCCGCTGCGCCTGCCAAAAACCGGGCGAAATCCTGAGGGCCGATTGCCAGCATCAACGACAATCCAACCGGACCCCACAGCGAATATCGCCCGCCGACATAATCGCCAAAGCCAAACACGCGCGCCAGATCAATACCGAACGCGGCGGTCTTGTCGGTGGCGCTGGAAACCGCCGCCAGATGCGCGGGCGCGTCCTGCCCAACCGTCGCCTCAAGCCAGTTAATTGCTGCCTTGGCATTGGTCATGGTCTCAATCGTGGTGAAGGTTTTGCTGGTGATAATCACCAAGGTCCGCGCCGCATCCAGCCGCTCAAGCGTGTCGCGAATATGCGCGCCATCGACGTTGGAAACGAAATGCACGCGCGGTCCGTCATGATAAGGTGCGAGCGCCAGCACCGCCATTGCCGGGCCAAGGTCCGAGCCGCCAATACCGATATTGATCACATCCGTGAACGGCTTACCGTCGCTGGCGGTGATGGTTCCACAGCGAATACCCTCGCAAAACCGCTCCATTCTTGTGCGGGTTTTGCGGATTTCAGGCATGATATCCAGCCCGTCAACCAGCACAGGTGCATCGCCCGCTCGGCGCAAAGCCGTGTGCAAAACCGCGCGATTTTCGGTCGCGTTGATCCGCGCACCCGCAAACATCGCCGCGCGTTTGTCGGCAACTTCAGCGGCGTCAAACAAATCACATAAAAGCCCAAGGCCCGTGTGGTCGATGTTGGTCTTGGAAAAATCCAGCAACAGCCCGTCTGTCGTCGCCGAGAACGCGTCAAACCGTGCTTCATCGGCAAACAACGACAGGATCGCGCGCGATCCGACCTTGGCGTGATGCGTTTTGAGCGCTGACCAACAAGCCCTCATCTCATCGCTCCAACTGACTGGCCTCAAAGGCCAGCGCCTCTATTTCGTCCCAGCGTGCTTGGGCAATCAGATCGCCCGGCGCAACCCAGCTTCCACCGGCGCAAACCACATTGGGCAGGCTCAGATAGGTGCTGGCATTGGCAAGATTAACCCCGCCCGTTGGGCAAAACGAGATTTGCGGCAAGGGCGATGCCAATGATTTCAACAGCGCAGGTCCCCCTGCCGCCCCCGCCGGAAAGAATTTCAACATGTCATATCCGCGCTCAAAAAGCCCCATGGCCTCCGACGCGCTCGCCGCTCCGGGCAACAGCGGCAAACCCTCGGCCTCGCACGCTTCCAACAGCGCGTTGGTCGCACCGGGAGAAACGCCAAACGTGGCCCCCGCCGCGCGCGCATCGCGCACATCCTGCGGTGTTAACAAGGTTCCGGCACCAACCACGCCGCCTTTGACGCGGGCCATTTCGGCGATCACTTCAAGCGCGGCAGGCGTGCGCAATGTGACCTCAAGGGCGGGTAATCCACCGGCGACCAACGCCTCGGCCAAGGGGCGCGCGTGGGTTACGTCTTTAACCACTAACACCGGAATGATCGGCGCCAGCGCACAGATTTCACGAGCGCGCGCGCTGGCGGATTTCGGACTTATGGACATGATTTACTCTCCAAACACACTGGCACCAGTATCGGCGCTGCCGACTGAACGGCGAAAACTCTGGAACAATTCACGGCCCATTCCGGCCTGATTTTGGCTGAGATCGGCTGTCACGGGCGCGCGCGCCAGCACGCCCTCGGTCAAGACATCAAGCGTGCCGCTAGTTGCGTCAAGTCGTACGATGTCGCCGTCCTGAAGCTTGGCAATCGCCCCGCCTTCCAAAGCCTCCGGCGTCACATGAATGGCAGCCGGAACCTTGCCCGAGGCCCCGGACATGCGCCCATCGGTCACCAGCGCGACATTCAGGCCGCGCGCTTGCAGGATCGACAGGATCGGGGTGAGGCTGTGAAGCTCGGGCATGCCGTTGGCCTTTGGTCCCTGAAACCGCACCACGACGATGGTGTCGGTGGTGAACTCACCCGCGCCGAAGGCCGTTTTGACCGCTTGTTGATCGTCAAACACCCGCACGGGGGCCTCGATCCTGTGATATTTTTCGTCCACCGCCGAGACCTTGATCACCGCGTCCCCAAGCGAGCCGGACAGGCGTTTAAGCCCGCCGCTTGGCTGGAACGCCTCTGAAACCGGGCGCAGGATTTTGTCGTTGAGGCTGCGGGTGGTCCCCGCCATCCAAACCAGCTTGTCGCCCGTGAGTTTCGGCTCTTGGGTATAGCGCTCAAGACCGCCGCCCGCGACGGTTTTCACGTCTGGATGCAAGAGGCCCGCGCCGAGCAATTGGCCGATCATATAGCCAGTGCCGCCCGCCGCATGGAAATGGTTCACATCGGCCAGACCGTTGGGATAGACCCGCGCGATCAGGGGCGTAACCGCCGAAATCTCCGAGAAATCCTCCATCGTCAGCATGATCCCACCGGCGCGCGCCATTGCCACCAGATGGATCAGCAGGTTGGTCGAGCCACCGGTGGCGTTCAGCCCGACAATGCCGTTCACGAACGCGCGCGCATCAAGAATTTCGCACACCGGCGTATAAGAGCCGCCAAGGGCCGACAGCGACAGCGCCCGCCGCGCTCCCTCGGCACTAAGCGCATCGCGAAGCCGGGTGTTGGGGGTTACGAAACTTGCCCCCGGCAGGTGCAGGCCCATGAACTCCATCAACATCTGGTTGGTGTTGGCGGTGCCATAAAAGGTGCAGGTTCCGGGGCCGTGATAGGCGGCCATCTCGGCCTCCATCAGGGTCGCGCGATCGACCTCGCCCTTGGCAAATTTTTGCCGCACAAGGGCTTTTTCGTCATTGGGCAGGCCGCTCGTCATCGGGCCTGCGGGCAAAAACACCACCGGCAGATGGCCGAAACTTTGCGCCGCGATCACCAGACCGGGGACGATCTTGTCGCAAACGCCCAAAAAAACCGCCGCGTCAAAGGTGTTGTGACTAAGCGCGATTGCGGCTGACATGGCGATCACATCGCGCGAAAACAGGCTCAGCTCCATGCCTGCCTCGCCTTGGGTGACCCCGTCGCACATGGCCGGAACCCCGCCTGCAAACTGCGCGGTGCCGCCGATTTCGCGCACGGCGTCGCGGATCAGATCGGGAAAGCGCGCAAACGGCTGATGGGCCGACAGCATGTCATTATAGGCCGACACAATCGCCAGATTGCCAGCCGTGCCTGTGGCCAGCGCCTCTTGATCCGGCCCCGCTCCGGCATAGGCGTGGGCTTGGCCGCTGCACGAAAGATGCGCGCGCGCGGGGCCTTTTTCGGCGGCGGCACTCATGCGCGACAAATAGTCGTTTCGCGTCGCTTGGCTGCGCGCAATGATGCGGTCGGTGACGCGGGCGATGGTTTGGTGCAGGGTCATGTGACCTCCGGGTTTTCGCAATAATGGACGGTTATGCCATTGGGTGCGGTCAGGACCGCGCGCACGGGGGCCTCGGCCATTGGGCCGGGCTGTTCCGCTTGATGAAATGCCGCCAGCTTTTCAGGGCCGGTGATCAGCAGATGCAGATGCGAGGCGGCGCGCAGAACACTGGCGCTCAGCGTCAGTCGCGGCTCGGGCGCACCCGGCGCGCGCATGGGGAAAACCACGCGAGGGCTGTCGGGTTTCAGCGCCTCATCCAGACGATCCGCGCCGGGGAACAGACTTGCCGTATGCATATCCGCCCCCATGCCCAGCACACAAACATCCAGCGGCAGCGCGGTCAGGATGGTTTTCTCGATCCGCGCGAGCACCTGTTCGGGGGTCTCGGCCTCCAGATACATCGCCACCAGTTGCGCCTCGCCAGCGGCACCTTGCAGCAGGGTTTTACGCAGCAATGCAGTGTTGGAGCGCGGGTTATCCTCAGGCACAAACCGCTCATCCGTCAGCAGGATTTTCACCCGCCGCCAGTTGATATTCGCCCCCGAGAGAGCGCTTAAAAACGGCCCCGGTGTGCTGCCACCCGGCACGGCGAGCGAGGCCGTCCCTCTCATCTCCAGAGCATCCGCAAGCTGTCCGGCCACAGTCGCCGCAAGTGCCTGCGCCATGATCGCGCCGGTCCTATATTCCGCCAACACTGCCATCAGGAGCCGATCTCGCGCCAGCGCCGTCCGTCACGGTGCATCAACATCAACGAATCCTCCGGCCCTGAACTGCCCGTATCATAAAGCGCCGGTTTCTGGCCCGTGTCCTCCCAGCCATTGATGATCGGATCGGCCCATTCCCACGCCGCCTCGACCTCGTCGCCACGCATGAACAGGGTCTGGTCGCCGCGCAGCACATCCATCACCAACCGCTCGTAGGCGTCGGCTGATTCGGCGTTTTGGCCCAGCGCCTCGGCGAAGGTCATATCAAGCGGCACGTCGGTGAGGCGCATCCCGCCGGGGCCGGGTTCCTTGATGGTCATGCGCAGGGTGATGCCCTCGTTTGGTTGCAGCCGGATGATCAACGCATTGGAGCGCCGCCCCTCGCCATCGGGAAAGATCGAGTGGGGTGGGTCGCGAAACACAATCGCAATCTCGCTCAAATGGGCGCGCAAACGCTTGCCCGTGCGCAGATAAAACGGCGTACCTGCCCAGCGCCAATTGGAAACCTCGACCTTCATCGCGATAAAGCTTTCGGTGGTGCTGTCGGGGTTTTTCGCGTGCTCGGCGTAGCTGCCCTGATCCCCGTGGCCGCGATACTGACCACGAGCGATATTTTCAGGGCGCACCGGATCAAGCGAGCGGATTACCTTGAGTTTTTCGTCGCGTACAGCATTTGGTTCAAACCGCGACGGAGGCTCCATCGCCGTCAGGCACAAAAGTTGCATCAAATGGTTTTGCACCATATCGCGCATGGCCCCGGAGCGGTCGTAATATTCGCCCCGACCGTTAACCCCCAGTTTTTCAGCCACGGTGATTTGCACGTGATCAATGTGCTGGCTGTTCCAGAGCGGCTCAAACAAGGCATTGGCAAAGCGCAAGGCCATCACGTTTTGCACCGTTTCCTTGCCGAGATAATGGTCGATACGATAAATCTGGTCCTCGCCAAAACAGCGCCCAAGCTCTGCATTCAGGGCGCGCGCGCTGGCGAGATCATGGCCAAACGGTTTTTCCACCACGATCCGTGCGTCAGGTGTGGTCAGTTTCGCCATCCGCAACTGCTCGGCAATTGGCGCGAATAACGAGGGGCCGACCGACAGATAAAACGCGCGCACGACGTCAGGGCGCATCAGATCGGCCAGCTTATCCCAACCACGAGAGCCCTTGGCGTCGACCGAGACATACTCGACCAACGCCAAAAACGCGTCGAGCGTGGCGGTGTTTTTCGTGGCGGAAGGTGCGAATTCCAGCAAAGATTTGCGAAGATTGGCGCGAAATTCCTCAACGGTGAGGTCACTGCGCGCCGCGCCGATGAT
>CAYPUW010000086.1:0-8035 GCA_964413925.1 uncultured Rhodobacter sp.
GGGGAGGCGCGATGCAACGATAGAGAAAATTGAGAAGAATCAATGGGTTGCGGCGCCGCTTCATCTATCAAATGTGGGAATGCGCCACCCCAAGGTCCGGCGCGACCCTTGTTCTCTTCAACAAGGTTGCCGGAGTTGACTTAAGGACTGAGCTTTGAGTTTGGACAAGGGCGGACACAAACGGCCCGCCCCTGAAAACCGCGCCTTAAGCGGCCTTTTTAGCATCCGGCCCGAACCGGCCATAAAACGACTGGCCCTTTTCGGCCATCTCGCGCAGCAGGGCAGGGGCGGCAAACCGCTCGCCATAGGTTTCGGCCAGCCGATCACAGGTGGCCACCGCATTCGCGGCTCCCATAAGATCAAGCGACGAGAACGGACCGCCGGACCAAGGCGCAAAGCCCCAACCGAGAATTGCGCCCACGTCGCCTTCGCGGATATCCTCCAGCACACCTTCTTCAAGCGCACGAACCGCCTCCAAAGACTGGGCCAGCATCAGACGGGATTTGACGTCCTCAAGCGGTGGTTGCTCTGCCATCGGCGGCCAGTTATCGCGCAAGCCTTGCCACAGTCCGGTGCGCTTGCCCGCCTCATTATAGGTGTAAAAACCGCCATTGGTTTTGCGCCCGTAACGCCCCTCGTCAAACAGCTTGAAGGCAATCTCGTCGGCCTCGTCGTTTTGGTATTCATTGCCCATCGCCGCCTTGGTGGCCTTGGCGATTTTCACGCCAAGATCAATCGAGGTTTCGTCGGTCAGTTGCAAAGGCCCAAGCGGCATACCAAACAGTTTGGCGGCGTTTTCGATCAGCGCTGGTTCGATGCCTTCGTGGATCATTCGCATGCCCTCGTTGATATAAGGGATGATGCAGCGATTGGCGTAAAAGAACCGCGCGTCATTAACCACGATCGGCGTTTTGCGGATTTGGCGCACATAATCCATCGCCTTGGCCACCGCCCGAGGGCCGGTTTGCGCGCCCTTGATGATCTCGACCAAGTTCATTTTGTGAACCGGACTGAAGAAGTGGATGCCGATGAATTGCTCGGGCCGTTTGCTGGCCGTAGCGAGGCTGGAAATCGGCAAGGTCGAGGTATTTGACGCGAAAATGCAATCCTGAGGGATCACCGCCTCGGTCTGTTTAGTGACCGCCGCTTTGACCTCGGGATCTTCAAAAACCGCCTCGACGATCAGATCACAGCCCGTGAGAGTCGCGTAATCGCTGCTGGCGGTGATACGCGCCAGCACGGCGGCTTTTTTCTCCTCGGTGACCTTTTTGCGCTTGATACCACCGTCAAGAATAGTTGCCGAATGGGCCTTGCCGCGATCGGCTGCCTCTTGGCTCGCATCAATCAGCACGACCTCAATCCCGGCCAGCGCCGAGACATACGCGATGCCAGCGCCCATCATGCCCGCGCCAAGAATACCGACCTTTTTGACGGTCTGATCAGGGATACCCTTGGGCCGAACCGCCCCTTTTTCCAGCGCCTGCTTGTTCAAAAACAGCGAGCGGATCATGCCAGTGGTTGACGGCGTCATCATCACCTTGGTGAACCAGCGCGCCTCGACCTTGAGGGCGGTGTCAAACGGCACCAACGCCCCTTCGTAAATCGCGCCAAGCAGAGCTTTCGCCGCCGGATAAACCCCTTGGGTTTTGCCGTGGATCATCACGCTTGCGCCAACAAACATCGGCAGACCGGAGGCGGTATAAGGTGCGCCACCCGGATAGCGGTATTTTTTCTCGTCCCAAGGTTTGACCAGATCCGCGTCCTTGGCGCCATTGATCCAGTCCTTGGCGGCAGAGATCAACTGATCGGCAGGCACCACTTCGTCAATTAGCCCCATTGCCTTCATCTTGGCAGGCGTTTGCATGCGCCCTTCCATTAGGATCGGAGCGGCAGCCATCAGGCCGATTTTACGCGAAACCCGCGTCGCACCTCCGCCGCCGGGAAACAGGCCGACAAGGATTTCCGGCAGGCCGATCTTGGCCTTGGGATTGTCGGCAACGATGATGTGGTGGCAGGCCAGCGGCAGCTCGAACCCGATCCCGGCGGCGGTGCCGGGCAGGGCGGCAACAATGGGCTTGCCGCCTTTTTTGGTCTTGCGATCCATGCCTGCAAGCTCGATTTTGCGCAACACTCCATGCATTTGCATGATACCGTCAAAGATGCCCTTGGCGGGGTTGTCGCCCGCATCTTCGCGCAATTTCGCCAGCGCGTTAAGGTCCATCCCCCCGGCAAAATCCTTCTTGCCCGAGGTGATGATTACGCCCTTAACCCTGTCATCGCCAAGCGCCGTATCCACATGGGCGTCAAGCTCGCTAAGTGCTTCAAAAGAAAGCACGTTCATGGATTTTCCCGGCACGTCCCAAGTTATCGTCGCGATGCCGTCGTCATCCAGTTTATAGTTAAATTCAGCCATTTTTCTGGTCCCTTTCAGGGTATCTGTTCAAACCCGTTCGATGATTGTGGCAACGCCCATGCCAGAGCCGATGCACAGCGTGGTCAGGCCGACTTCTTTATCGGTGCGCTCCATCTCATCAAGCAAAGTGCCGAGGATCACGGCGCCAGTTGCGCCCAGCGGATGGCCCATGGCAATCGCGCCACCATTGACGTTAACCTTGTCAGGATCGGCGTTAAAATGGGTCATAAAGCGCAAGACCACGCTGGCAAACGCCTCGTTTACCTCCATCAGATCGATGTCGCTGAAACTCATTCCGGTTTCGCGCAGAATTTTCTCGGTGACGGTCACAGGGCCGGTCAGCATGATGGTCGGATCGGTGCCAACCTTCGACATGTGGCGGAATTTGGCCCGTGGTTTCAGGCCGTAGCGCTCGCCGAACTCTTTATTCCCAACCAAAATCGCCGCCGCCCCATCGGCCAAACCGGAGGAGTTGCCAGCGTGGTGAACGTGGTTAACCGCCTCCAGCTCCGGGTATTTCATCAACGCGACGGTATCAAAGCCGGGCATAACCTCGCCCATATCCTTGAACGAGGGGCGCAGCGCGCCAAGCGACTGCATGGTGGTATTTTCGCGGATCAGCTCGTCGCGATCAAGGATCGTAAGGCCGTTCTGGTCGCGAACAACAAAGACAGAGCGATCAAACCGCCCCTCCGATTGAGCGCGCGCCGCACGCTTTTGGCTCTCGACCGCCAGCGCGTCGCACTCATCGCGCGAGAAACCGTATTTGGTGGCAATGATATCCGCCGAAATCCCCTGCGGCACGAAATAGGTTTTCATCGCCAATGTAGGATCGGCGGCAATCGCGCCCCCGTCGCTGCCCATGGGCACGCGGCTCATGCTTTCAACGCCGCCAGCGATATAGCCGTCGCCCATGCCGCCGCGAACTTGCCCTGCCGCCATGTTAACCGCCTCAAGCGCTGACGAGCAGAAACGGTTGACCGACACGCCGGGGATGCTCTCGTCAAGGTCGGAATAAAGCACCGCCGAGCGGGCCAGACACGCGCCTTGCTCGCCAACCTGGGTGACATTGCCCCAGATCACGTCCTCGACCGCGTGGCCGTCCAGATTATTGCGTTCTTTCAACTCGTTAAGCGCCAGTGCCGAAAGACGAACGGCGGAGACTTCGTTCAAAGTACCGTCGGTTTTGCCTTTGCCGCGCGGACTGCGCACGCTGTCGTAAATATAAGCGTCTGTCATGGTCTTTCCTTTTCGTTTATGCGCGATCGGCAGGGCTGCCGGGCATGAGGTCATAGGGGTGTTTCCAGCCGGGTTGGGCCGCGATACGGTCAAGCCAAGCGTCGATATTGGGGAAATCTTTTCGATTAAAACCAAAGGGTTCGGGGTAGTATAAGTAACCACAGCACGAAATATCCGCGTTGGAAATTTCGTCCCCGACCAGCCAATTTCGCCCGTCAAGTGCGGTATCAAGTGTTTTATAGGCGGCCTTCAGACGGCCTTGGGAAAAGGCGATAACCTCGGCGGGTTGCTTGTCTTTGGGCAGGAAATTCATCAAAAATCGCGTCATGCCTGCAACCGACGAGAGCTTGTGATTGTCCCACAAAACCCAACGTAAAACCTCGCGTTTTTCAACCGGATTACGGCCAGCAAGCTTGCCTGATTTCTCGGCAATATAGTCCTGAATCGCCCCCGATTGCGCCAGTTTATAGTCGCCATCTACCATCACCGGCGCTTCGCCCATCTGGTTGAGATCGGTGCGAAATTCAGGCTCGCGGGTCTCTCCTTTGAAGAAATCAACGTAAACCGGCTCCCATTCAAGGCCGGATAACGCAAGCGCCAGCGCCGCCTTGTAGCTGTTGCCGCTCTCACCAAAACAATAAAGCTTTATGGTCATTTTATTCCCCCTCAAAGTTTACGCGAAATCAGTTCTTTCATGATCTCGTTGGTCCCGCCATAAATCCGCTGCACTCGCGCATCGGTCCACATTTCGCCGATGGCATATTCCTGCATAAATCCGTAACCGCCATGCAGTTGCAAACACTCGTCCAGCACCCGCCCTTGCATATCGCTGAGCCAATATTTGCACATGGCGGCCTGTTCATCGCTCAGCTCGCCTTTCAGATGAGCGCTTAGGCAGGCATCCAGAAACGCCCGCGAAACCGTGGTGTTGGTCTGACATTCTGCCAGCTTGAAGCGGGTGTTTTGGAACTGCATCAGATTGCCGCCAAATGCCTCGCGGTCGCGACAATATTCAATGGTTTCGGCGACCGCGCCCTCCATCGCGCCGACCGCTCCGCAGCCGATAATCAGCCGTTCCTGCGGGAGCTGCTGCATCATCTGGTAAAAGCCCCGACCCTCCTCGCCGCCAAGCAGATTTTCCGGCGGGATTTCAACATTGTCAAAGAACAATTCCGAGGTGTCGGCCGCTTTCAGACCGATTTTGTCAAGGTTCTTTCCGCGTGTGAAACCAGTCGCGCCTTCGGTCTCAAGCACCATCAGCGATATGCCTTTGGCCCCAAGCGACGGGTCGGTTTTGGCGGCGACTATGATCAGATTGGCGTGCTGCCCGTTGGTGATAAATGTCTTGGAGCCACTCATTTTGTAAGAGTTGCCATCCTTGATCGCGCGGGTTTTCAGCGATTGCAAATCCGAGCCACCCGAGGGTTCGGTCATGGCCAGTGCTGCCACCAATTCGCCCGTGACCATCTTGGGCAACCAGCGTTTTTTCTGATCTTCGGTGCCGCAATTGAGGATGTAATGCGCGACAATGCCCGAGTGAATTCCCTGCCCCCAAGAGGCCAGATTATTGCGGCTCGCGGCCATCAAAATCACCGCCTCATGGCCAAAATCACCGCCCGGACCGCCATATTCCTCGGGAATTGACGGGCACAGCAGGCCAAGCTCGCCCGCCTCTTGCCACGTGCTGCGATCCATTTCACCCTGCGCGCGCCATTTGGCAAACTTGGGCGCCCACTCGGTTTTGATAAAGCTCGTGGTCATCTCTTCAAGCATCAAATGCTCGTCGCTCATCCAGTCAGAGGCAAGATTTTGGGCGCTCATGTCGCTCTCCTTCAGAAGTTTTCAGCCGCCAGCGCCATCACCGTGTCGGCACCTGTTTCAATTCGTGCCAGATGCATCTTGGTTGCTGGTAATCGCCGCGCCATGTAGTAACGCCCGGTCGCCAGCTTTGTCTCGTAAAACGTCACGTCAGAGGCCCCGCTTTGTAGCGCCTCGGTTGAGGCTTTGGCCATTTGCGCCCACATCAAACCAAGGCAGACATGGCCAAACAGATGCATGAAATCGGTGGAGCCAGACAGCGCCGCATTGGGGTTTTTCATCCCTTCCTGCATGAAATACATCGCCGCCGCCTGAAGATCTTTTGACGCGGATTTCAAGGGGTCAAGAAAATCCGCCTTCAGGGTTTCGTTGTCGGCATTGTCCTTGATGAAGGTCTTGACCAGATCGAAAAACGCCATCACATGCTTGCCGCCATCGCTGGCCAGCTTGCGGCCCACGAGGTCCAGCGCCTGCACACCGTTCGCCCCTTCATAGATCATGGCAATGCGCGCATCGCGGGTGAACTGGCTCATGCCTTGCTCTTCGATATAGCCGTGACCACCGAAAACCTGCTGCGCCTGAACCGTCATGTCATAACCCTGATCGGTCAAGAAACCCTTGATGACGGGGGTTAGAAGCGATAGCAAACCATGGGCATCGGCGTCTTTGCTGCGATCGGATTGATCAAGCATCAAAGCGGCCCACAGCGCGAACGCGCGCGCGCCCTCAACGAAGGATTTCTGGTCCATCAGGCTGCGGCGAATATCGGGGTGAACGATCAGAGGGTCGGCAGGGCCATCGGGGTTCTGAGCACCCGTCACCGCGCGCCCTTGCAGCCGCTCCTGAGCATAGACAACCGCGTTTTGATAAGCGACCTCGGCCTGAGCAAGCCCTTGCAGGCCAACCCCGAGCCGCGCGTGGTTCATCATGGTGAACATAGCGCGCATGCCTTTATGTTCCTCTCCCAGCAAATAGCCGGTCGCGTCGTCAAAATTCATCACGCAGGTCGAATTGCCGTGGATGCCCATCTTTTCCTCGATGCTGCCGACGGAAACACTGTTACTCGCCCCGATCACCCCGTCATCATCTACCATCAGTTTTGGCACGATGAACAGTGAAACCCCTTTGATCCCGTCCGGCCCGCCAGAGATTTTCGCCAGCACCAGATGGATGATATTGTCCGACAGGTCATGATCTCCCGCCGAGATAAATATCTTCTGGCCGGTGATTTTATAGCTGCCATCGTCTTGCGGTATGGCTTTGGTGCGCATCAGGCCAAGATCGGTGCCGCAGTGAGGCTCGGTCAAATTCATGGTGCCGGTCCACTCACATGTGGTCATTTTCGGCAGAAACTTGGTTTTTTGTTCGGCGGTTCCGTGGGCGTTGATCGATGCATAGGCTCCCATCGTCAGGCCCTGATACATCACAAATGCCTGATTTGACGCGTTAAACATCTCGCCGACCGCCGTGCCGATCACGTAAGGCATACCTTGACCGCCATGTTTGGGGTCGCAGCCGAGACCGGTCCAACCGGCCTCGCGCATTTGATTGAACGCGGCCTTAAAACCTGTTGGCGTGTAGACCACGCCGTTTTCCAGACGACAGCCCTCTTTGTCACCAACCACATTCAAGGGAGCCAGAACCTCGGTTGCGATCTTACCAGCCTCGGTCAGGATCGCGGAGGTGAAATCAGGCTCAAGCTCGTCATAACCGGGCACATCGAGTTGGTCGATTTTTAAGAAGTCATGCAGTACGAATGCGAGGTCTTTGGTGGGGGCGGTATAGGTCGGCATGGGAGTAGTCCTTCGTTTTAGGCGTAATCTAGGGCTTATTCGGCGGCGTTTTTTTTGGGTTTGATATGGTCGAGAAACTTGTCGCCCTCGGAAATCTGGGCATTGAGTTCGGCAATGGCGCTGTCAAGCTCGTCGCGACGGCGCTCCATCTGAGAGAGGCGGGCATTGGCGATTTCCAGCGTGCGGGTGATTTGCAGTTTTTGGCCGTCATCCACATAATAAAGGTCGAGCAACTGGCGGATTTCCTCAAGCGAAAAGCCAAAGCGTTTGCCGCGAACGATTAGCTTCATGCGGGCGCGGTCGCGGGTGGTGAACAGACGTTTTTGGCCGAGGCGGTCGGGATAGAGCAGCTCTTTAGCCTCGTAAAACCGCAGCGTGCGCGGGGTGACATCAAACAAGTCACACATCTGCCCGATGGTCAGGCGCATATCATGCATCACAAAACCTCAAATTGCCTTGGTCTGATGTGTAAATGTATATGCGCGGACCCAGAAGCAAGGTCCAATGACGTTTACGTTAAAATACGTTACGTCAAATTTGATCAGGTCAACTCAGGCCTTTTGCGCGGCAAGCTTATCAAGTGCCGCCTGATGCAGGTTTTGCAACTCTTGTATGGTTTCGCTCAACTCAACCAGCCGCCCCTCAAGCTCGGCGATCTGGTCGCCCGACATCTTGATCCACGCCTCGGTCTGGGTCCGGTTTTGCGGATCAGCATCGTAAAGCAGCAACCACTGGCGCACTTCTTCCAGAGGAAATCCAAATCTCCGCCCGC
>CAYPUW010000087.1:0-8004 GCA_964413925.1 uncultured Rhodobacter sp.
CGAACCGCGATTTTCCCCGTTGCGTGGGCTTGCCAAGGTCAGCTCAGGGCATCTGGCCTCGACTTCTAATAAAAATAAGCCGCAAAGTTCGATTGATTTGGCCCGAATGTCCGCCATATCCGCCAAATCCCAGATATCAAGCGCCGCCTCCAAGGATTTCAGCGCGAGGATTGGCGGCGTTCCAACCCGCATCCGCTCGATGCCGGAACCGGGCCGATAATCGCGCTCAAACGCAAACGGTGCATCATGCCCAAGCCACCCCGACAGGGCCGGCTGCACATGATTGACATGTTTGGGCGCAACATAGATAAACGCTGGCGCTCCCGGTCCGCCATTGAGGTATTTATAGGTGCATCCGACCGCAAAATCAGCCTCTGTGGCTGCTAGATTGACCGGAATCGCCCCGGCACTATGGGCCAGATCCCAGACTGTGATCACACCGTAATCATGGGCTTTTTTGGTCAAGGATTCCATATCGTGAAGGCGTCCGGTCTTGTAATCAACCTCCGTCAGCATCAGAATTGCGACCGTCTCATCGATATTATCCCATATTTCTTCGGGGCTTACCGTGCGAAGCTCGTGTTGCTTGTCTAATGTGGCAATCAAGCCCTGCGCCATGTAAAGGTCAGTCGGGAAATTGCCGGTATCAGACAGGATAATCTGGCGATCGCTGTTGATATTCAGCCCCGCCGCCAAGGCCTGATAGACTTTGATCGACAAAGTATCCCCAAGCACCACATGACCGGGTTCCGCCCCGATCAGTGCGCCAATCCGGTCCCCCAATTCGGTCGCGAGAGCCATCCAGCCACAAGAATTCCACCCGAGGATTAGCTGCTCTCCCCATTCTTCGCGCATCATTTTGGAAACGTGATCACAAGCGGCTTTTGGCAGTGGACCAAGCGAGTTTCCATCAAGATAAATCACCCCATCGGGGAGGTGAAACATGGATTTGGTACGGGCAAAATCGGTCATTGGATTACGAGCTTTCTTTTAGGCGAAACCGCTGCACTTTGCCAGTTTGGGTCTTTGGCAGGGCGTCGATATAGATGATCGAGCGCGGGTATTTATAAGGTGCAATCACCGATTTTACGTGGTCTTGCAGGGTTTTGGACGTCGCTGCGTCAGGGGCGATTCCGGTCTCTAGCACAACATGTGCCTGAACGATTGCCCCACGCGCCTCGTCAGGTGTGCCGACAACGCCGCATTCCACAACATATGGGTGCGCCAACAAGGCTGCTTCGACCTCGGGTCCGGCGATATTATAGCCAGACGAGATGATCATGTCATCATTGCGCGCCGCAAAGTGGAAATATCCCTCGCCATCGCGCGTGAACGTGTCGCCGGTGATGTTCCAGCCATCTCGCACATAATCAGCCTGCCGTTTGTCGTTGAGATAGCGGCATCCGGTGGGACCGCGCACTGCAAGGCGACCGGGGGTGTCGTCGGGTAATTCTTTCATATTTTCGTCAACGATTTTGGCCTCATATCCGGTGACAGGCCGTCCAGTTGAGGCGGCTTTGGCGTCGTCAAACCGGTTGGTGACGAAAATATGCAGCATCTCGGTTGCGCCGATGCCGTCAAGCATCGGTTTGCCAGTTTTTTCCAGCCATTCGTCATAAACCGGAGCGGGTAGGGTCTCGCCCGCCGAGACAGCACAGCGCAGGGTTGAAAGGTCGGCCCCCTCGTCCATCGCCCGCATCATGGCGCGGTAAGCGGTCGGCGCAGTGAAGCAAATCGTGGCCTTATAGGTCTCGATAATCTCGATCATATTGGGTGGGCTGGCGGTCTCAAGTAGTGTCGCCGTGGCCCCAAAACGCAGCGGGAAAATCGCCAAACCACCGAGGCCAAAGGTAAACGCCAAGGGGGGTGAACCGACGAAAACATCGCCTGGTGTAACGCCCAGAACCTCGTGCGCATAACCGTCGGCGATGATTAAAAGGTCGCGGTGAAAATGCATCGTCGCCTTAGGTTTGCCGGTGGTGCCGGAGGTAAACCCAAGCAAGGCGACGTCATCGCGCCCGGTGCGCACGGCTTGATAGCGCACGGGTTTTGACAGAGCCGCACGGTCAAGTTCGGCGTTATGATTGGCCGTTCCGTCAAAAGAAATGATCGTTTTCAAGAGCTTGGAGGTTTTTCCGCAAGCGACAATCTCGTCCATCATTCGACTGTCGCAGAGCGCGAATTTGATCTCGGCAATGTCGACGATATCGCTCAGCTCGCCTGCGCGTAACAGGGGCATAGTGTTAACGGCCACCGCGCCAACCTTGGTCGCCGCCAGCCAGCACGCGACCATCGCCGGGTTATTGGCGCTGCGGATCAGCACGCGATTTCCGGGGCGAACACCGTAGTCGTTAACCAATGCATGGGCCAAGCGGTTGGTCCAATCCGCCAGTTCCTTATAGGTGCGCATGCGCCCGTTTCCGATCAGGGCCGTGTGGTCACCAAAGCCCTTGTCAACCATCGCATCGGTCAGTGCGACCCCGACATTCAGGTACTCGGGATAGGGGAAATCTTCGAGCAAAAAATCCGGTTGTGTGCTTGCATCCGGGAGGTTGTCGCGGGTGAAACTATCCTCGTGGGCGGTCGGTCCGAGTTGCATCATGTCCCTCCTGAAACCTGTCTTGCGATGATGATTTTTTGCACATCCGACGCACCTTCATAGATGCGCAGCGCGCGAATTTCGCGGTAAAGACGCTCAACCACGCTGCCTGCGCGAACCCCATCGCCACCGTGAATTTGCACAGCCTTGTCGATCACCGATTGGGCGCGATCGGTGGCGTAAAGCTTGGCCATCGCCGCCTCGCGTGTGATGCGCGCGGCCCCCATATCCTTGGTCCAGGCGGCGCGATAAACCAGCAACGCTGCGGCGTCTATATCGACCGCCATCTCGGCGATATGGCCTTGAACCATCTGCAAATCGCCAAGGGGTGCGCCGAATATTTGTCGCTCGCGCGCTCGTTTTAGGGTCTCGTCCAGTGCGCGGCGAGCAAGTCCGAGGGCGGCGGCCCCGACTGTGGCGCGAAACAAATCCAGCACTGACATGGCGATTTTGAATCCGTCCCCGCGCGCGCCGATCAGGGCGGTTTTGGGCAGGCGCATGTCGCTGAATTTTAGCCGCGCCAATGGGTGAGGGGCAATGGTTTCAAGCCGCTCGACCACCTCCAGCCCTTTGGTGTGGGCGGGGACCAGAAATGCCGATAGACCGCGCGCGCCAACCCCCTCGCCGGTGCGCGCGAACACTACATAAATATCGGCAATACCGCCGTTTGAAATCCACGTTTTCTCGCCGTTGAGCGCGAAATCACCGCCCGAAACCTCGGCGGTTGTGGCTATATTTGCCACGTCAGAGCCAGACGCTGGTTCGGTCAACGCAAAGGCGGAAATGGCGTGACCTTCACGGGTTTTGTCGAGCCATTTTCGCTGTTGGGCCGAGCCAAACAAGCTGACCGCTCCCATGCCAAGCCCCTGCATTGCAAAGGAGAAATCGGCCAGACCGTCATGGCGCGCGAGGGTTTCGCGCAACAGGCAAAGGGTGCGAACGTCAAGCGTTTCGCCGCCCGAATATCGCAGAAATCCGGCTGCTCCGAGTGCGCTCACCAACGATTTGCTGGCCTGATCGGTGTCGGAGTGATCGACTGGCAGATTGGCCTCGCTCCACACCTCGATTTCGGTCGCTAAACTGCGGTGCCGATCTTCAAAAAACGGCCAGCCGAGAAAGGTTTTGTCAGACATATCAATTCCCCTTAAACACCGGCTTTTCATGCGCGACAAATGCTTTATAAGCGCGGACAAAATCCTCGGTTTGCATACAAATAGCCTGCGCTTGAGCCTCGGCCTCGATGGCTTGGTCCGGGGTCATATTCCACTCATGGTTGAGTTGAGTTTTGGTAATTCCGTTGGCAAATGTGGGACCAGACGCGATCCGGTGGGCCAGTTTCAGCGCCGCACCCTCCAGCATTTCGGAAGGGTGGATAGCGTTGTAATAGCCCCAGGCAAGCCCCCCGTCCGCCGACATGCTGCGCCCCAGATAGAGAAGTTCGGCCGCCCGGCCCTGACCGATAATGCGCGGTAAAATTGCGCACGCACCCATGTCGCATCCCGCCAGACCGACGCGGTTAAACAGAAACGCGCATTTGGCCTCGGGCGTGGCAAGCCGCAGATCGCTAGCCATGGTGATGATCGCGCCAGCCCCAACCGCGACCCCGTCAATTGCCGAGATAATTGGCTTGCCACAGGCCAGCATTGCGCGCACCAGATCGCCGGTCATGCGGGTGAATTTGAGTAGGTCCACCATCTCCATCGCCACTAGTGGGCCGATAATGTCGTGGACATCACCGCCCGAGCAGAAATTGCCCCCATTGGGGGCGAACACCACGGCGTGGACGTCTTGGGCATAGACCAGATCGCGGAAGGTGTCGCGCAACTCGGCGTAGCTTTCAAACGTCAGGGGGTTCTTGCGGGCGGGATTATTCAGCCGGATCACTGCGACAGGTCCGTCCATATCCCATTGAAAATGCTGAGGTTTAAGTGCGGCCATTTTGCTCATGATTTCAAATCCCGGATTTTGGAAAATATGTCGGAGGCCAGCGCTATCTCGGAGATTTCCAGCGTGCCTAGCAGTTCGGCGACCCAGATTTCATGGGCCTTGGCCATGTGTGAAAACTGCGCTTCACCCATCGATGTCAGGCGGACAAGGGTTGCGCGGCGATCGCTTTTTATTGAAACACGCACCACCAACGCGTCGGCCACAAGCCGGTCGACAATGCCTGTGACATTGCCGTTTGAGACCATAAGTTGTTTGGATAATTGCGACATCTTTAGACCTGCGCCCGATTTTTGCAGCGCCGCCATCACGTCAAACCTTGGCAAGGTGGTGTCAAACTTCTGCCGCAGACGATCCTTTAATTCGGTCTCCATATACCGGGTTGCCTTCAACAGGTGTAGCCAGAACCGCAGCCGCGTTTTGCTGTCGTTTTCCGAGGCAAGGCGGGCGGGCGCGACCATCAAACTTGCCCGCCGGCGATCTCGATGGTTTGTCCGTTGATCGAGCCGGAACCGGGGCCGCAGATCCACAGAGCAGCGGCGGCAACCTCGTCTACTTCGACCAGTTTCTTGTGGCGGTTCTCGGCGCTCATGGTGGCCTCGGCCTCGGTAAGAGAGAGGTTGGAACGTTTGGAAATCAACTCAGAGTTGCGCGTTACGATTGGCGTGCGCACATATCCCGGACAAATTGCGTTGGCGGTGAGGCCGCGTCCCATATACTCCTCGCTGATGACGCGGGTCAGCCCGATGAGGCCGTGTTTGCTGGCCGAATAGGCCGCGCCGTATTTGAGGCCGCGTAGTCCGGCAATGGACGAGATGGTGATGATCCGGCCCCAGCCGCTTTCCAACATACCCGGCACCACCTCGCGACAGGTCAAGAACGCGCCGTCAAGGTTGGTGGACATGATTTTTCGCCAGAAATCCAGCGGCGTTTTCGCAAAAGCCGAAGTCTCTGCGATGCCCGCGTTGGCCACATGGATATCGACCGGCCCGCGCGCCTTGATCGCCGCTTTTGTGCCGTCAACGACGCTGGCCTCATCGTTCACATCCATCACCATTGCGTGGATATTGGCCGACTTGGCGCAGGTTGCGTTTAAGGCGTCGATTCGGCGTCCGGTGATCGTGACCACGGCCCCTTGGGCGGCCAGCGCCAAGGCAATCGCCTCGCCAATTCCGGTGCCGCCGCCGGTGATCAGCGCGTGTCGTCCTTGGTGAATGCTCATACTCTGATCTCTCTTTCACGTTGTTTCAGACGCAATAATTGGTCGCGACCGGCCAGATAGGGATCGGGCCAAATTTCGGCCTCATCACCAAGTTCGGCTGCCGCGTGCAGGGTCCAGTAAGGATCACTCAGATGGGGTCTCGCGAGGCAAACCAGATCGGCGCGACCGGCCATCAGGATCGAATTTGCGTGATCCGGCTCATAGATATTACCCACGGCCATGGTTGCAATTTGCGCCTCGTTGCGGATGCGATCGGAAAACGGAGTCTGGAACATGCGCCCGTAAACCGGGTCGGCGTCAGGGGTGGTTTGCCCCGCCGAAACGTCAATTATATCCGCCCCAGCGTCTGAAAATGCGCGCGCAATGTTGACGGCGTCTTGCGGGGTGATGCCGTCGGCCCCGACCCAGTCATTGGCCGAAATTCGCACCGATATCGGCTTTTCTTTGGGCCAGACCGCGCGCATGGCGGCGAAAATCTCCAGTGGGTATCGCATCCGGTTTTCAAGCGAGCCGCCATATTCATCGCGTCGATTATTGGAGACCGGCGTGATGAAAGACGACAGCAAATAGCCGTGGGCGGCGTGAAGTTCGATCATGTCAAAGCCCGCGCGTGCCGCCATATCGGTGGCTTTGATAAACTGCGCCACGACCTGATCCATGTCGGCTCGGTCCATGGGTTTTGGGGTCGCGTTGTCGCTGGACCACGCAATATCGGACGCGGATAAAAGCGGCCAATTGCCGGATTTTAGCGGCTTCTCTGAATCCTCCCAGCCAAGCTGGGTCGACGCTTTGCGTCCGGCATGGCCGATCTGGCAGCAGGTCTTGGCGGCGGTCTCAAGGTGGATAAAATCAACGATGCGTCGCCATGCGACCTCGTGTTCTGGCGCATAAAGTCCGGGGCAGCCGGGGGTGATGCGCCCGTTGGGCGACACGCAGGTCATCTCTGTGTAGACCAGACCCGCGCCACCTTTCGCGCGCTCGCCAAGATGGACCAGATGCCAGTCGGTCACGCAGCCGTCAATCGCCTTATATTGCGCCATCGGCGACACCACGATGCGGTTTTTAAGCGCCAGATCGCGCAGCTTGAACGGGGCAAACATCGGCGCGCGAGTGCTGTCGTGGCCCGCTTGCTCGTTGAACCAGCGTTCGGCCTCGCCAAGCCAAATAGGATCACGCAGACGCAGGTTTTCGTGGCTGATACGCTGGCTGCGCGTCAGCAGGGAATAGGTGAATTGCACGGGGTCAAGGCCCAAATACCGCTCCACATCCTCGAACCATTCAAGCGAGTTTCGCGCTGCCGATTGCAGGCGCAAAACTTCTAAACGCCGGTCGTCCTGATAGTGGTCAAACGCGGCCTTCATTGACGGCTCGCTATGAAGAAGGCTCGCCAGCGAGATCGCGCTGTCAAATGCCAGACGCGAGCCGGAGCCGATTGAGAAATGCGCGGTAGCCGACGCATCCCCCAGTAAAACAACGTTTTTATGATGCCATTTGGCGCAGTTCACCCGTGGAAAATTCATCCAAACGGCTGAGCCGCGCAAGTGATCCGCATTGGATATCAGGCTATGCCCCCCCAGATGTTTGACAAAAATCTCCTCGCATTTGGCGATGGTTTCGGCCTTGGACATGGTCTCAAAACCAATATTGTCCCATGTCTCTTTTGAGCATTCCACGATCACCGTCGCGGTGTCGGCGTCAAACTGATAGGCATGTATCCACAGCCAGCCTTGGGGTGTTTCTTCAAAAATAAACGTGAACGCGTCGTTGAATTTTTGTTTGGTGCCAAGCCAGATGAACTTGCACAAGCGCGTGTCGATATCGGGCTTGAACACATCCGCAAACTCGCTACGCACGGACGAGTTTATACCGTCGGTTGCCACCACCACATCATAGTCGTCCATAAAGTCGTGGGCCGAGGTGAACAGGGTCGAAAACAGCAACTCGACGCCGAGTTCGCGCGCGCGCGCCTGCAAGATCATCAGCATCTTTTTACGCCCAATGCCGGCAAAACCATGCCCGCCCGAGACCATGCGCTGCCCCTGATAATGGACCGCGATATCGTCCCAGTAAGCGAAATTCTCGCGTATCAACTCGGTGCTGACAGGATCGTTGGTTTGCATGTTTTCCAGCGCATCATCGGACAAAACCACCCCCCAGCCAAAGGTGTCGTCGGGCCGGTTGCGCTCAATCACCGTCACCTCGTGGTCGGGGTTTCTAAGCTTCATGCTGATTGCAAAAT
>CAYPUW010000088.1:0-7946 GCA_964413925.1 uncultured Rhodobacter sp.
ATAAGCTTGACGAGGTGATGGCGGTTTCTGACCGGGTGATGATCATGCGTGGTGGGCAGAAAATTCTTGAAACCGCCACCAAAGACACCAGCAAAGCGGCGATTGCGGCGGCGATGATTGGCCACGAGATTGCCTCGCCTCCGAAGGTGGACCATCGCCGCGACGTGGTGGTTTTGGAGGTCGATAACCTCTCGGTCTCGCGTGACGATGGCAGCTCTGTGGTCGATGATATCAGCCTCAAGATCGATGCGGGCGAGATTTTCGGCATAGCGGGCGTTTCCGGCAACGGGCAAAAGCAGTTTGTCGAGGCTTTGGTGGGAACATTGAGGGCGGCGAGCGGTAAGATCGCGCTGTCGGGGCAGGATATCACGCGAGAAACGGTTGGGTTCAGACGCACGCTCGGGCTTGGCTACATGGCCGAGGATCGTATGAGCGTTGGCCTTGCTAGCGATGGGCAGATTTGGGAAAATACTGTGGCCGGACAGGAGGCGTCCTCTCGATTTTCAGCGCGGGGCTGGCTTAAACGCCGCGCTGCGCGCGCTCATGGGGCCGATATTATCAAGGCTTACGACGTGGTTGCGACCGGCCCGGCGCAACGGGTCGGCGACCTTTCTGGCGGCAACAAGCAAAAGATCATCGTCGGGCGCGAGCTGTCAAGCGAGCCGACCCTGATCATCGCCGAGAACCCCTCTTGGGGGGTGGATATCGGGGCGATGGCGTTTATTCACACGCAACTTTTGGCCGCAGCAGCGCGCGGGGCGGGCGTGTTGTTGGTCTCCAGTGATCTGGAAGAGCTGTTTGAGCTGAGCGACCGAGTTGGCGTCTTTTATAACGGTCGCCTGAACGGGATTTTCGCGCGCGACGAGCTTGATGTTTACAAAGTGGGGGCGGCGATGTCGGGTAAGATCGAGGCATTGCCCGAGCAGGAGGGGCGGTGATGGGGCAGGGTGCAGACGCAAGAAAACGCGCACTTTGGTTGGCGTTATTTTCATTCGGGACGGTGGCGTTATTGATCAAATACCCGTCAACCGGCCATATGATCACCGCATTTATCGACGGGGCCGTGGGCGGGCGCAACAATTTCAACTTTTTTTCGACTCTCTCTCGCGCCAGCCTCATCGTCGGTATGGCCCTGTCGGTGCTGTTGTCGTTTCGCGCCGGATTGATCAATATCGGCGGCGAGGGCCAGTTGGTGCTGGGCGGTCTGGTCGCCGCCTTGGTCGGAATTTACCTCCCCGGCCCGCCGATGCTGGTGTCAATCGCGGCCCTGCTGGCGGCGATGTTTGCAGGCGCGCTCTGGTCGATGTTGGCGGGTTTTTTAGAGCGCGGCTTGGCAATCCCGTTAGTGGTTGGCTCCCTTTTGCTAAATTATCCGGCCAGTTTTATCGCCTCTTATCTGGTGTCGCATCCGCTGCGCGACGTCAACAGTGGCATCGCCCAGAGCTATCGCCTCCCGCGCGGCGCTTATCTGCCCCGGTTTGAGGGGACAATTCTTGACTATGGCATTTTTCTAACGGGTTTTGTCGCGATCTTGCTGATCGTCGCCGAGCGCACCAGCGTGTTTGGCTATCGTATGCGCATGCAAGGTTATAGCGCCGGATTTGCGCGCGCCAGCGGCTTTCCCGAGCGGCGGATGTATTACCAAATCCTTGGTGGCAGCGGCGCGATTGCGGGCTTGGTTGGCTATGTGGCGGTGTTTGGCATCAGTCACCGCTATGTGGACGGGATGCTGGTTTTGCCGCTTTATGCGTGGACCGGGCTGGTTGCGGTGCTGCTGGCGCGGGTCAATCCGATCTGGGTGCCGGTGGCGGGTTTGTTGTTTGCGGTTTTGCAGACGGGGGCGGCAGGGCTGGAGCGGTCTGCCGGTGTTCCGCGTGAAATGGCGCAGGTAATTCAAGGGCTTATCATCCTGTTTCTCGCCACAGGCGGGCGCAAATTCGTGCAGCAATCTCACAAGGACGGAGCCTGAGCCATGTTGTTTGACCCCGCCCTGTTGGACTCGTTGCCGAGGTTTTTCGCCCCGATCCTGCTGGCTTCACTTGGTGGAGCGCTCTGCCAGCGCGCGGGGGTGTTCAACATCGCGCTTGAGGGCCTGATGCTGATCGGCGCGTTCGCGGCGATGGCCGGCTCGTTCGCGTTTCAAAGCTGGGAGACAGGCCTCGCCGCTGCCATCTTGGCTGGCGCATTCGGCGGGCTGGTGTTTGCGTGGTTCGCGGTTTGGCGCGAGGGCGACGACATCGTGGTGTCAATCGGTCTCAACATCCTCGCGCTTGGCGCAACCGCCTATCTTTTGCGCAGTCTGTTTGGCGCGCGCGGCACGTTTGACGCACCGGAGATTACCGCGCTGCCGGTGGTGAACCTGCCTCTCATCGACAATATCCCGCTGATCGGGCCGCTGATGAACGGCCAATCCATTCTGGTCTGGTTCTCGGTGTTGCTGGTGCCGGTGCTGGCGCTGATGCTGAACCGCCATGTCTGGGGTCTGAGGTTGCGCGCGGCTGGCGAAAACCCGTCAGCGCTCGAAGTGGCCGGGGTGTCGCCGCTTGTGGTGAGGACCAAAGCCTTGGTGATTTGCGGCGCTCTTGCCGGTCTTGCGGGGGCGCAATTGTCCATCTCCAACGTGACGTTGTTTACCGAGGGGATGAGCTCTGGTCGCGGCTGGATCGCGGTTGTTATCGTGCTGATGTGCATGGGGCGGGTGTGGCTGATCCTGCTGACATCGGTGGTTTTCGGCTTTATCGACGCGCTGGGATTTCGCATTCAGGGGCTGGGAATGCCGCAGCAATTCACCGACGCGCTGCCATATGTGTTGGCGCTGGTGGTGCTGGCGATTGCCTATCGTCGTCGTCGTTTGCTACAAGGGAGTTGAGTTTTGCCCGATATTCTGATCATCACCAACGCGCAGATCGTGACCTGTGACAAGGACCATCATGTGATCACGTCAGGCGCGCTTGTCGTGCAGGCGGGGCGCATTTGTTGGGTCGGGCCGAGTGATAAGCTGCCCGCAAGTTGGCGCGATGGCGCGCATCAACTTATCGACGCAGGCGGCGATATTGTGATGCCCGGTCTCATCAACATGCACGCCCATTGCGGCGACAGCCTGTTTCGCGGGCTGGTCGAGGATTTACCGCTGGAAGCTTGGCTCAACACCGTTTGGAAGGCCGAGGGCGCGATCCTCGGTGAGCCGGCTAACTGCCATCTGGGCGCGTCGCTTGGCTTTGCCGAGCTGCTGCTTAGCGGGACCACCACGGTGATGGACATGTTCTGGCACGCCGATCAAAGCTTTGCCGCCGCGCGCGAGGCCGGTATTCGTCTGGCGGCGGGCGGGATATATTTTGATCCACCGGGGATGGACGGGCTGGGGAGTGAGCACCGCGATCAGATGGCCGCGCGTCTGTTTGCCGAATATGGCAATGACAACGCCTGTTTTGTCGGCACCTTGCCACATGGGGCCTATACGGTCGGGCCAAAGGCGCTGGTGGCCGCATATGATCTGGCGGCGCAAAACGACGGGTTTTTTTCGATCCATGCCGCCGAGACCCGCGCCGAGCAGGAAACTGTGCGCGCGTCTTACGGCAAAAGCGTCATTCGCCACCTCGCATCCCTTGGCATATTGTCCAAGCGCACGGTGCTGGCCCATTGCGTGCATGTGGATGACGAGGAGATCGATCTGATCGCCAAAAGCGGCGCTCATGTGGTGCATAATCCTTTGTCCAATCTCAAGCTCGGCTCCGGTTTTTTGCCTGTTCCCAAGATGTTAGCGCGCGGTGTTAATGTAACTCTTGGCACCGATGGCCCCATCAGTGGCAATGATATGGACATGTGGCTGGCCATGCGATTGGCGGCGACGATCCATAAGGGCGCGCTTGAGGATGCCGCCGTTATGCCGACCAAACAGGTGCTGCATATGGCGACCCTTCATGGCGCGCGCGCGTTGCGGGCAGAGCAGCATCTTGGCTCGCTTGAGGTCGGGAAACGCGCTGATTTCATCCGTGTTGACACGCGCGGTCCCCATGCCAGCCCGATGTTTGATCCCATCACCCATCTGGTCTACAGCGCTGGACGCAGCGACGTGCGCGACGTGTTTGTGGCTGGGCGGCAGGTGGTGGACGAAGGCGTGCTTTTGACACTGGACGTCGGCGATCTCTGCGCGCGCAGCACCGCCCTGATCCCACAAATCACCGCCGCTCTGAAAGAGACCCCATGACCCCCGAATTCCCAAATCAAGTAGCCGAGGCTCTGGCCTCTATCCGCGCCAAAACCGCGTTTATCCCCGACGTGGCGCTGGTGGCGGGCACCGGTCTCGCGCCGTTTCTGGATGATATCAAGGTCGAGACCCGTATTCCTTACGCCGAAATCACCAATTTTCCGCTCTCGACCGCGCCCTCTCATCGTGGCGAGCTGTTGTTTGGCACACTGCACGGCTGCAAGGTCGTGGCCCAAAGCGGGCGGTTTCATTTATTTGAAGGTTGGCAGGCCGAGCAGATCATCTTGCCGGTTTATGTGCTGCGTGCGCTCGGGGCGAAGACCTATATCGCCACCAATGCCGCCGGTGGCCTGAACGACGAGCTTGCGGTCGGGCAGGCGGTCTTGATCTCTGATCACCTTAACTTTACCGGCGCGCATCCGCTTGCGGGGCCAAATGACGAGGCTCTTGGCCCGCGTTTTCCCGATATGTCGGATATTTACAGCCGCGATTTGCGCCAAGCGGCCCTTGCCGCCGCGCGCTCGATTGATTGCCCGCTGCCGCAAGGCATCTATGCTGCCGTGCATGGGCCAGAGTTTGAAACCAGCGCCGAGCGGCGGTTTTTGCGCCTTGCTGGTGGCGATCTGGTCGGCATGTCAACGGTGCTGGAGGTGGTGGCTGCGGTGCATTCAGGCATGCAGGCGCTCGGGTTTTCTGCCGTGACCAATAATGCGACCGGCGGGCCGGATCAGCAGCCTGACACGCTGGAAGAGGTGCTTGCCAATGCCGGTGAAGGGGCTGATCGGATACGACGGATTTTGACCGAGATGATCCGGCAAGGGGTGTTTTCAGGAGGATAAGATGGGGTCTGATATGGGCGAGTTTGCCAAAAAAAGCGCCCTGATCACCGGCACTAGCGGGCCATTGGGGGCTGCCATCGCGCGGGATTTGGCGGCGGCGGGGGCGCGGGTTGCGCTTCATTATCGACGCCGCGAGCCGCGCGCGCTGGCGCAAGAAATTCGCGCCGCTGGTGGGATTTGTGCGCCGGTTCAGGCAGATATTTCGCGCGAGGGGTTTGCGCCGGGTCTGGTGGCCGAGGTGACCGATTTGATCGGACGACCCGTTGATATCTTGGTTAATTGCGCCGCTGATCAGGCGCTGGAAGGGGGCGCGACCCCGTTTGCGAGCCTTTTGGCGACCAACACCATCGCGGCCGAAGCGTTGATGCGGCAGGTGGCGGAGGTCGTTCCGCGCGCTGGAATTGCGATCGTTAACATCTCGTCGCTTGAGGCCAGTCGAGGCGTGCCGGGACATGCGCATTATGCCGCCAGCAAGGCCGCACTTGAAAGCCTGACCCGCTCGATGGCAGCGGAGCTTGGGCCAAAAGGCATCAGGGTTAACGCGGTCGCGCCGGGGCTGATTGCACGCGCAGGCTTGGAGAACGACTGGCCCGAAGGGGTCGCAAGATGGCGCGCGGCTTGCCCACTTGGACGGCTCGGAACGCCCAAAGACGTGGCCGCCGCCGTAATATTTTTGGCCTCGCCCAAGGCCGCCTGGATCACCGGCACCGTGCTAATGGTCGATGGTGGCACCCATTCCGGCCCCGGCTGGTGAAAGCGTAAACCCGTTTAGCAAGGCAATTTTACCGTCACTTTCAATCCGCCCCCGGCGCGGTTGTTAAGCTGAATATCGCCGCCATGGGCGCGGATAATCGTGCGTGCGACCGTCAGACCAAGTCCGGTGCCGCCGGTGTCGCGACTGCGCGAACGCTCTAACCGCTGGAATGGTTTGAACACATCCTCCTGACGCGCGAGCGGAATTCCGGGGCCTTGGTCTTTGATAATGATCTCGATGACATTAGCGCGCTGGATGCAACTGACCTGTGCTTGCTGCCCGTATTTGGCGGCGTTATCAACCAGATTGCCAAGCGCGCGGCGCAAGGTCGCCGGGCGGCAGGTGAAAGGGACGGCGGTGTCCTCGATCTGGAGGGTGATCTCTTGGCCGGTGTCGGTCGCATCGTTGCAAATGCGCTGGAGCAGAATGCGCAGATCGACCCGTGTGCTTGGCTCGGCATCGGCATCATCGCGCGCGAAAGCCAGCGTGGAGAACACCATCTTTTCCATGTCATCAAGATCGGCCAGCATCTTGTCATGCTGCTCGGCATCCTCGACATATTCCGAGCGCAGCCGCAAGCGCGCAATCGGGGTGCCAAGGTCATGGGCAATGGCGGCGATCATCTGGGTGCGGTCCTCGACAAAGCGGCGGATGCGGTCCTGCATCTCGTTGAACGCCCCCGAGGCCTGTCTGATCTCGGCAGGGCCGGTGACGGGCAGGGGGGGGGCGCGCACATCAACGCCCAAGCGTTGGGCCGCACTGGCAAACACCGCCAGCGGCTTGGTCAGATTATAGGCCACAAGGCCCGACAGCAGTAATACTGCGGCCAACATGACCACCAGTGAAAGGCCAAAGCGCAGACCCCAGAAGGTTCCCGGCTTGCGGATTGTGACCGTGACGTTCAGCCATTGACCATCCGGCAGAGAGAGCGAAATTAACATGGTTTCCGCTTTACTGCCATCGGCCATATCCGAGGTCGCGCTTTGGGTTTGTTTGCTGCCTTTGGGCTTGTCTACATATTTCAGGCGCAACTGGCGGTTGGGGTCGGGGTTGAGATGCGAGTTCAGCGCCTCGGTGAAATGTGTCCTTGTGTCGGTTTGATCCTCGGCGACGCTCACAGCGCTTTTGCTCGTCAAGGTGGCATGGAGGCGGGGATTGTCGACCCGCTTTAGCACCTCGGCGCGCTCGGGTTTTGGCGTATTTCGCACCAGCCGGTCCACCACATTGATCCGGTCGCCTACATGCTCGCCGACACCCGACACCAGCACAATCGCGCGATCGGACATGTAAAGCCCGACGCTGATCGCATGCGACAGCGCGAGGCCGATGATCAGCACAACAACGGTGCGTGCGGCCAATGTATCAGGGATCAGACGGTTCATCTTGGCTCACATTACTGGTGAAACTATAACCGCCGCCGCGCACGGTCATGATCAATTCCGGGGCGCTGTGGCTGATTTCTATTTTGCGGCGCAGGCGTGAAATTTGCATGTCGATCGAGCGATCAAACGCCCCTTGCGAGCGCCCGTGGGTCAGGTCCAGCAACTGCTCGCGGGTCAGCACCTGCTGGGGATGCTCGGCAAACACCACCAGCAGATCAAACTCGCCCGCGCTGAGATCGACCAGCAAGCCAGTGGGTGAGAAAAACTGCCGCCGCCCGATTTCGAGCCTCCAGCCCGAGAAATAAAGCGAGCGCGGTCGCGTCGGCGAGGTCGCGTCGGGATTGGTTTTGACCCGCCGCAGCACTGCCTTGATGCGCGCCAGCAACTCTCGTGGGTTGAAAGGCTTGGCCAGATAATCATCGGCCCCCATCTCCAGCCCGATAATCCGGTCGGTCTCTTCGCTCATCACCGTCAGCATGATGATGGGGATTGAAGATTTTGCGCGCAGATCGCGACATAGTTGCAATCCATCTTCGCCGGGCAGCATCAGATCGAGAATGACCAGATCGATGCTCCACTCGCCAAGCGCACGGCGCATCTCGTGGCCATTTCCGGCCATCGTCACCCGATAGTCGCGCTTTTTAAGAAATTTTCCGATCAGGGTACAGATTTCGTGGTCGTCATCGACCACCAGAATATGTCCCGGTCCTTTGGTCTTGCCCGGTCCTTTGGTCTTAGTTGTGTTCATAAGTTCAGACTAGCAC
>CAYPUW010000089.1:0-7923 GCA_964413925.1 uncultured Rhodobacter sp.
AGAGCTGTAAGAACAAGTTTCATTTTAGTATCCCTTCGTTTGCTTCTGTTTGCGATCATTTTTGATCTGGAACAAATCTAGGGTCGATTTTTCAACGTTCAAAACACAAGCTCACACATGGCGGTGTCGGTTTGCGAAAAATCTGTTACCGGCGGTGAGTCGCAGGCGCTTTGGCGCTTGAAAATCCTGTGAATACAACTTGTTATAGTATATCAATCTCGTGAGTGGTATGTCATATACGAGCGAAATTACCGCCTTATGTGGCATAATTTTTCTTCATTCCTCTGCTGTTTTATTGTTTGTAAGCACCCAGATTGGAAAATAAGGTTTAATGTTAAACTAAATTATGGCGAGCAAACCCTGCCAATAACTACCCATGGGGCAAATCCAGGATGGCCGAAGCGCTAAACCAGCGCGCCATCCGCCGCAATCGCGGTTTTGCCGCCAAGGTAGGGGTGCAGCGCAGGCGGTATCCAGACAGAGCCGTCTTGTTGCTGACCGTTTTCAAGCACGGCGATCAGGCAGCGTCCCACGGCAAGGCCCGAGCCATTGAGCGTGTGAACAAATTCCGGTTTTTTCGCGCCCTCGGGCCGATACCGCGCATTCATCCGTCGTGCCTGAAAGTCGCCACATACCGATATGGACGAAATCTCGCGGTAGGTATTCTGCCCCGGCAGCCAAACCTCGATGTCGTGGGTGCGTTGCGCGCCAAATCCCATGTCGCCGGTGCAAAGAACGATGGTGCGGTAAGGCAATAGCAGTGCTTCAAGCAGCCGTTCGGCGCATCCGGTCATGCGATCAAGCTCGCTCCGGCTGTTCTCGGGACGCGTGATCGACACCATCTCGACTTTCTCAAACTGATGCTGACGCAAAATGCCGGAGGTGTCGCGCCCCGCCGAGCCAGCCTCGGAGCGAAAACATTGTGTGTGGGCG
Source organism: uncultured Rhodobacter sp. (assembly GCA_964413925.1). Taxonomy (GTDB): domain Bacteria; phylum Pseudomonadota; class Alphaproteobacteria; order Rhodobacterales; family Rhodobacteraceae; genus UBA5972. Next base: position 934 of record CAYPUW010000089.1, read on the forward strand.
ACCATGCGGCGGGGCAGGGCGCTGTCTTCAATGATTTCCCCCGCAACCGAGTTGGTCAGCGGCACTTCGGCGGTCGGGATCATCCACCAGCCATTGGTGGTCTGATAGCTGTCCTCGGCGAATTTGGGCAATTGCCCGGTGCCAAGCATCGCCTCATTGCGTACCAGAACCGGCACCCACATCTCGGTCAGACCGTTTTGATCCACATGAGTGTCGAGCATGAATTGCGCCAGCGCACGATGCAGCCGCACGATTGCACCCGACAACACCATGAACCGCGCACCGGAGAGTTTTGCCGCCAGCTCGAAATCCATCCCCGGCTTGACGGCCGGAATGTCAAAATGCTCAAACGGTGTGAAATCAAACTTGCGCGGGGTGCCCCAGCGGCCGATCTCTACGTTGTCGTTCTCGTCCTTGCCGTTGGGCACATCGTCATGGGGGAGGTTATCCAGCCCCATCAACATCTCGTTTAAGCGGTCATTTTCGACCCGTGCCTCGGCCTCAAGCCGCGCCATCTGGGATTTTTTATCGGCAATCAGCGTGCGAAGCCGTTCAAACTCGGCCTCGTCCCCGCTGGCTTTTGCCGCACCAACCGCCTTTGAGGCCGCGTTACGCTCGGCCTGAGCGGTCTCGACCGCGACGATCTTTTCGCGCCGCTTGGCGTCAATCGCCAGTATCTCGGCGGCAACAGCTGCGCGCCCGCGCCGTGTAAACTTGGCATCAAACGCCTCGGGGTTTTCGCGGATCTGACGAATATCATGCATGATGCGGGGCCTTTTTGACGCGCTGGTTCCGTGTGATCGGGGTTATGCAATAAACTCCGGTGTGGTTAAAGAGGATTTATCCTGCGCTCAGTGCCCAAAATAATTTTTCGTGGGCGTCAAATCCTTAATTGCAAGCCTTGCAAACTTTTCCTGCGCTCGCTACGGTGCCGCGACTTTGAAACAGGCGGATAATCCGCTTCATGTTAAGGACACCCATATATGTTTGTGACCCCTGCTTATGCGCAGAGCGCCGCCGGTGGATTAGCCGGTGGATTGGGCGGTGCTGGCCAGTTCCTACCGCTGATCCTGATCTTTGCGATCATGTACTTCCTGCTGATCCGCCCTCAGCAAAAGAAAGCCAAGCAACATCGTGCCATGGTTGACGCGGTTCGCCGTGGCGATCAGGTCGTGACCCAAGGCGGGATCATCGGCAAAGTCTCTAAGGTCAAAGACGACAACGAGGTCGAGATCGAGATTGCTACTGGCGTTAAAATTCGTGTTGTGCAAAGCACCATTTCGACCGTGCTCAATAAAACAGAACCTGCCGACAAGTAAGCGGGCACACCCCACACTCAGAGGATATTTCAAGTTATGCTGCAATTTTCCATCTGGAAAAAACTTCTGATCTGGGGGCTGTGCTTCCTTGGTGTGATGATGGCTGTGCCCAATGCGTTTTATACGCGGGTGGAAAAGCATAATGATGCTTTGGCTCAATTGGAAAAGGGCTTACCAGAGACACCGGCGCGGCTGGCTGCCGCCTCTGGCTGGCCAAACTGGATGCCGTCATCTCTGGTCAATCTTGGGCTTGATTTGCGTGGCGGGGCCTATTTGCTGGCTGAGGTTAAGGTTGAAGATGTCTACGGCGCACGACTTGACGCCATGTGGGAGGATGTTCGCAATGCCCTGAGGGCCGAGCGTGCAACCATTGGCACAGTTCGCCGCCAAGACGGCCCAGCCGACGAGTTGCGGGTGCGGATTTCCAAGCCGGACCAGATCGCGCGCGCGGTTGCGATTGTACAAACACTGGCACGTCCCGTGGCCAGCCTGACCAGCGTTGGCGCCAATGATATCGAGGTCAAAGGCGAGAACGGAGTGATCGTGATCACGCTTTCTGGCCCGGAAAAACTGTCGATGGACGAGCGCACCATGAACCAGTCGCTGGAGATTATTCGCCGTCGCGTCGATGCTGCCGGCACGCGAGAGCCGACCATCCAGCGTCAGGGCGAGCGGCGGATTTTGATCCAGGTTCCGGGTATCGGCTCGGCGCAAGAGCTTAAACGTCTGATCGGCACCACCGCGAAACTGACCTTTCAAAAAGTCATCAGCACCACTGGCGACGAAAATACTAATCCGGGGCCGCGAAATATCCTCGTGCCCGACCAACAGGACAAGAACCGCTATTATGTGCTGGTGAAATCTCCGGTCGTCACCGGGGATGAGTTGGTTGATGCGCAGCCCACATTTGATCAAAATGGCCGTCCTGCGGTTTCGTTTAGGTTCAATCCTACCGGCGGGCGGAAATTTGGCAAATATACCGCCGATAATATCGGAACCTTGTTTGCAATTGTTCTCGACAACAAGGTCATTTCGGCCCCCGAGATCCAGTCGCACATCGCCGGTGGCTCCGGGATTATCACCGGACGTTTCACTGTCGAGGCGAGCACCGAGCTTGCGGTTTTGCTGCGAGCGGGCGCTTTGCCTGCGGGGATGAAATTCCTTGAAGAACGCACCATCGGCCCACAGCTTGGGCAAGACAGTATCGAAGCGGGTAAAGTCGCGACAGTTGTCGCTTTTGCCGCCGTGCTGATCTTTATGGTGCTGAGTTATGGGCTGTTTGGCCTGTTTGCCAATGTGGCGCTGATCCTGAACGTGGCCTTGATCTTTGGCATGCTCAGCATGATCGGCGCGACCCTGACCTTGCCCGGTATCGCCGGTATCGTCTTGACCATCGGCATGGCCGTTGACGCCAACGTGCTGATTTTCGAGCGAATACGTGAAGAACTGAAAACCGCCAAGGGGCCAGCCCGAGCGATTGAGCTTGGCTATGAAAAGGCCACCTCGGCGATTGTTGACGCAAACGTCACCACGCTGATTGCCGCCGTGATCCTGTTTGTGATGGGGTCGGGACCGGTTCGTGGCTTTGCTATCACGCTCGGTTTGGGTATCATTACATCAGTCTTTACCGCGATCTGGGTGACCAGACTGATCATCTCGATTTGGTTCTACCGGCGTCGTCCACGCACAATAGTCGTTTGAGGGAGAAAAAACATGCGTCTTAGAATGGTCCCAGAAAATACGACTATCGATTTTTTCCGCTTCGCGACCTACACGTTCGGGGCATCGGCCTTGGCTATGGTGGCCTCTGTCATCGCGTTTTTCGTGATGGGGCTGAACTACGGCATCGACTTTCGCGGCGGGACGACTATTCGTACCGAAAGCCAGCAAACGCTGGTGATCAAGCAATACCGCGAAGCGCTGGTCAAGCTTAACATCGGCGATATTTCGATCACACAAGTGTTCGATCCAAAATTCCAAAGCACCAAAAACGTTACTGAAATTCGTATCGAACAACAAAAAGGTGCAGAGTCGGTCACGATTGAGACCATTTCAAGGATCAAGACCGCCCTGCGCAGCATTGACGCGAAGATGAAGTTCCCGTCGGTTGAAAGTGTTGGCCCAAAAGTCTCGGGCGAGCTTATTCAAACCGCGATTGAGGCGGTGTTGCTGTCGATTTTGGCCGTGCTGTTTTATATCTGGATGCGATTTGAGTGGCAATTCTCGGTTGGTGCTGTGGTCGCGCTGGTCCATGATGTTACGTTAACAATCGGGGTATTTGCCGTTCTGCAGATCAAGTTTGATCTGGCGATCATTGCCGCGATTCTGACCATCGTCGGCTATTCACTCAACGATACGGTGGTGGTTTTCGATAGGGTGCGCGAGAATTTGCGCCGTTATAAAAAGACCCCTCTGCGCGACGTGTTGAACCAGTCGATCAACGAGACCCTGTCGCGCACAGTGATGACCTCGTTCACCACGCTGATCGCTCTGATCTCGCTGTTCGTGTTGGGCGGAGACGTGATTCGTGGCTTTGTTTTCGCGATGATTTGGGGCGTGGTCGTCGGGACATACTCCTCGGTCTTTGTAGCCTCCAACTTCCTGTTGAAGTTTGGCGTCAAGCGTGACTGGACCAAGAATGACGGCAGTGCCGGAACACAATACGCGAACATCGACGCTTGATCGGCGATATTTCATCGGCCTTTGGTGGCGCGATTAACACCGATGGTTTCTGGATACTGGTCGCAGCCGTGTTTGTGGCCGGTTTGGTGCGCGGCTTTTCGGGGTTTGGCACCTCGATGATCTATATGCCGTTTGCAGGCACGGTGTTGCCGCCGGTCTGGGCCTTGATCACCGTGTTGGTGTTTGACGCTTTCGGTCCGCTTCCCAATGTTCCGCGCGCCTTGCGCGATGGTGCGCCGCGCGATGTGATGCGTCTGGTGCTCGGCGCGTTTCTCGGCGTGCCACTTGGCTTGTTTTTGCTTTATCGCATTGATCCCGAGGTTTTTCGCTGGCTTGTATCTGCGGTCTCGCTGGTTTTGCTGGTACTGTTGATTTCGGGCTGGCGTTATAAAGGCGAGATATCACGGGTCTTGACCCTTGCGATTGGCAGTCTGGGCGGCGTGTTGGGCGGAATCAGCGGGCTGGCCGGTCCCCCGGTGATCATGTTTTACATGTCGAGCATGCGCGCCGTGAAAGTGGTGCGCGCCAATATATTGCTCTACCTCTTGATGTTTGACTTTTTCTCGCTGGCGATGATGGCGATATCGGGGCTGCTAGAGGTCCAGCCGGTGGTGATCGGGATATTATTGACGCTGCCCTATTTGATTGCGAATATCATCGGGGCGGCGCTGTTTCGGCCCGAGTTTGAAAAGATCTATCGGCGGCTTGCCTACACCCTGATCGCCGGTGCTGCGTTATCAAATCTACCCCTGTTTGGATGAGGTCAAAATATGCAACTTAGCGAGATGAAATTTGACGGTCCGGTTCCGGTTGGCGGCTATGGGCCGGGGTTCTTCCGTGTGGCGGATCAGCTGTATCAGGGCGCGATCATTCTATTGCCAGCGCAGGTTCTAAGCTGGCAGGGCATGGCTGATGTGGCCCCGCTCTTGGCGGCGGCACAGGAATATGACGTGTTGTTCGTTGGCACTGGCCCCACGCATTTGCCGCTTGCGCCCGAGTTCTTGCGCGAGTTTGACAAGCTGCATCTTGGGGTCGAGCCGATGGCCACACCGGCGGCCTGTCGCACATATAACGTGCTTCTGTCAGAGGGCCGAAGAGTAGCCGCCGCCCTTTTACCCATCTAAAGTCGCACGCCTGCAGCAGTCATCACATGTCGTGTTTTCGCGAAAAAACTTGGCAGATCGACGGGAATCGGTCTAATCTCGTGCCGGGGAGGGAAAATATGAGCATTTTTTTAAGCACTAAAGGCCAACGCGAGTTGCCGCGCTACTTTGCAGCCGTGTTTGCCATCACCTCGAAACTTAATAGCGGGCGCATAGATTTTTGCCTGCCAGACGGGCGGGTTTTTCGCGCGCAGGGCAAGAAACCAGGTCGCGCGGTAGAGTTGGTTATCCACAATCCCGACACGTTTGCACGACTGATCCGCGAGGGCGATCTCGGGTTTTCTGATGCGTATCTTGACGGCTGGTGGTCGGTGTCGGATTTGCAGGGGTTCATGGATCTGCTGCTTGATAATAACGAGGAGGTTTTCAACGGCTTTCCCGGCATGGGGCTGGTACGGTTTTACGAGCGTCTGCGCCATTGGCTGCATCGAAATACCCGCGCGCAGGCCAAAAAGAATATCACCTATCATTATGATCTGGGCAACGAGTTTTACGCCAAGTGGCTTGACGCGAGCATGACCTATTCCTCGGCGTTGTTTAGAACCGGGCAGGAGGATCTCTCCAAGGCGCAGCGGGCCAAATATGCTTCGGTGATCGACCAGATGGGGGTGAAGCCGGGCGATCATGTATTGGAAATCGGCTGTGGCTGGGGTGGCTTTGCCGAATACGCGGCGGGTGAGCGCGGGCTGCGCGTGACCGGCCTGACCATTTCGCGCGCGCAATATGACTATGCGGTGGCGCGGATGAAAAAAGCCGGGCTGAGCGATAAGGTCGAGATCGTCATGCGCGATTACCGCGACGAGATGGGGACTTATGACGGGATAGCCTCGATCGAGATGTTCGAGGCGGTTGGCGAAAAGTTCTGGCCCACGTTTTTCTCAACCGTGCGCGAGCGCCTAAAACCCGGTGCGAAGGCTACGCTGCAAATCATCACTGTCTCGAATGCGCAGTTCGAAACTTATCGTAAAGGCGTTGATTTCATTCAGAAACACATCTTTCCCGGCGGCATGCTGCCCAGTGAGAAAGCGCTGATCTCGCAGATCAAACTGGCGGGGCTGCGGCGCATTGGCTCGATTGAGTTTGGCCAAAGCTATTCGCAAACCCTGCGGCGATGGCACGAGACCTTCAACGCCAAATGGGACGAAATATCGGCGATGGGGTTCGATGAGCGGTTTTACCGGATGTGGAATTACTACCTGACCTCTTGTGCGGCATCGTTTCAGGGTGGCAATTGCGATGTAACCCAAGTGACCTTGTCGAGACCGGACTGACTATGCGTGATATGCCAACCGGCGCCAAGCTCGTCGCAGGGATTTCCTTTGCCCTCGTGGGGTTTATCGCCGCGACGATGTTTTTGCCCGCACTCAATTTGCAGGTGCCGCCAAGGTGGTTCACAAGCGCGAATTCAGCACTCGGGTTCGTGGTCGGCTGGCGGGTTTTGGGGCGGATGGTCGGCGGCTCTTACCGCGCGGCAATGTCGGCGGGTACAGGCACAGCGGTTTGGTTGTTTGCATGGGCTTTGCTGCTGTTTTCGTTCCGCGAGATGATCTTGCGAAGCTTGGATAAACGCTATGGCACCCCGACCGAAGCCTTGGCAAACGTGGCCGAGATCGCGCTATATTATGCCAAGCTTGCGTTGTCGGTCGAGGTGGTCAGCGCGTTGTTGCTTGGGGGGATGATCGCAGGCTTGCTGGCGGAATTTGCCAATCGCCGGTGGGACTGACGCCCGAGCTTAGGGGCGGTTGTTCCTCGTTCGGCGCGCTTGAAACCCATGCCAAGCCAGCGTATCAACATAAGCTAGTGATATAGTCGGGACCACATTCCAT
>CAYPUW010000090.1:0-7869 GCA_964413925.1 uncultured Rhodobacter sp.
TGAATCCTACGTTTCAATCCACTAGGTTTTTGCTTGATGGATCAAATTATCACGATATTTGAGTGAGTTACCGGAAAGGCCCAGCGCTTGTGGCGGGACTCAAACGTCGCGTTTGATTCATTAGTGGATCGACCGAAACATTTGAATCCCCCCAAAAAAGCACCAAGGAGTTTCAGTCTAAATCATTCAAATATCCGGTATCAAGACCCCGTGGTTCTAAGCGCTGGAGCCGAACCAACAGATGTTATTCAAATTCTCTGCTGGCCAGCGCGCGCTGAATTTCGCGGCGCACCAATTTGCGTACATTGCGAGTGATCCGGTCGCCCAATTCGCCCTGCAATTCTTCGCGCACCATCTGCGAGACCATGTCGCGCAGGGTTTCCTCGTCAAGGATTGACTCTTCTTCCTCGACAAAATTAACCGAAGGGAGGTCGTCTTCCAGATCGCTTTTAGTATCGGTTTGGGTGGGATCAAGTGCTCCGCCACCGGGGCTGAACGGTGAGGCGGACGGGCCGGTTTCGGCGGCAGCTTCATCGGGTTGTGGTGTGGGTTCCGCCTCGGTTGGAACGGTAGTTGGAACGGTAGTTTCCGCGTCGTTTTGATCCTCATCCACGCTCTGTTCAGGCATGGGCATCTCGTTGAGCGGGGCGGGCGCGAATGAAACCGGGCGCTGAGCCACCTCTGGCGCTGTTGGCTTAACCTCTGGATTGAACACATATGCAGGCGGCTCGACCGGCGTTGACTTCACCGATTCCATGGCCCGTTTGGCCCGTTCAAACAATGTGTCCTCGGGTGCGAAGTCGAGCTTGTTTGACCGTGAAACGCCGCCCAAACTGTGATCGATTTCATTTTTTGTCTGGGCATCAACCCCGACCTCAGCTCCCTCACCAGCCCCGCCAGACATTATGGCATCATCAGAAACCGAGCGCAGATGTGGACGACCCGGTCGCTTTGGGCGCTCGGGAGTAACTGACGGCTCCGCCACATCGCCGTCCAAGGCTTGCGGCGGGTTATTTTCGGCCTCGGCAACTCGCAAAGCGGCGGTTAAAACCAGCTTTTTGTCAACACCCGGGCGCGGTGCTGCAGTCTTATGGCGGAACGAAACCTGCGCTTGGTCCGCATCTGGCTGCGGCGGTGATATTTCATTCGACGGCGGAACCCCCGCCAAAACACCAGTTTGATCTGTCGGGGGGGCGTCGTTTATTTGCGAAACCGCCTCGCGCGCCGCATTTTCCGCCTCTTCATGGATATCGGGCTGGCGACCAAGTTGAGGTGATTCGCGCGATGGTTCGGTTGCTTTGGCTTCCTCTGAAACCAACCGCCTGATGGAGGACAGCACGTCTTCCACGTCCATCGAAGATACCGGATCAGACATTAGCTTCCCTCAACTTGTTCGCATAAGTAGTAGCGAGTGTCATCTTTACCCACAACACTTTGATTCGCGACTTATTTCTTTCCCGCCCGCGTGAGAATCTTTTCAAGCAGCTTCGCCCGGTTGCTCGGCCCGGGAGCGCGGGACACTTTTTTGTAGTTGGCTTTGACATCATAGGTCTTAATTCCTAGCTGCAAATGCTTAACAGTCAACAACCCCATAGCCGATAAAAGCGAATAAACTGCTACGTTTTCGTCGCGGTGTGCAGAAACCAGATTGGTCTGAGCTTCGACCATCGCGCGCTCGGCGTCCAGCACATCAAGGGTGGTGCGCGCGCCAAGATTAGCCTCTTCACGGATGCCACTCAGCGCAGCTCGGGTCGAGCGGACCTCTTTCTGACGCGCGGTAATGGAGGCGCGGGCGATGCCAAGCTGCGCCCAAAACCGGGTAACATTCTGGCTAATTCGCTGACCGGCAAGCTGAATATCAAAGCGCGACTGCTCTTCCAATGCAAGGGCCTGACGATAGGCCGAACTCAGCGCGCCGCCGTGATAAATCGGCGCAGAACCGCCAAGCGACAAGCTGAGCGTGTCACCGCTGACAGAGGAGCCGGTGGTCGTACTCAAACTGCCGGAAAGTCTGATGGCCGGTTTCATCGCCGCCTGCGCGCGATAGATATTCAACTCGGCAATTTTTGATGCGTCCTTGGCGCGCAAAATCGACGGATGGGTGCGCAGCGCAAGCGTTTTGGCCGCCTCAAGCGATGTCGGCGTTTTCGGTGTGGGTGGCGGCGTTTTCAGGTTGTCGGGGTAGTGGCCGGTGGCATTGAAATAGGCTTGCCGCGAAATCTCTAGCGTGCCTTGGCGCAACGCAATGACGCTTAGCGCGCCTGCCAGCCGCGCTTCGGCCTGACTGACATCGGTGCGGCGAATTTCTCCAACCTCAAAGCGATCACGCGCGGCCTGAACCTGCTTGGCAATCACCGCGCGATTATTCTCGGCAAGATCCAGAAATTGCGCGTCCCGGCGCATGTCCATAAAAGCGGTCACCGCGTCGAGCAGAACTTGTTGCTCGGTGTTTTTCAACGTCTGGCGCAGGGCTTCCACGTTCAATTTCGCCACCTCGATCCCCAGCTTGGTCGCGCCCCCGTCCCATAGGGTCAGGCTGAGACTAAGCGCTAGATTAGAGGTGGTGCGGCTGCCAATTGCCGACAAAGAGGAGGTAGAGTTGCCAAACGAGCCGTTGGCATCAACCCGTGGGCGCAGGGCGGACCATGCTTTTGCCACCCCCTCGTCAGTGCCACGCAAACCGGCGCGTCCGCTCTTTAGACTTGCGGAATGGTTGTAGGCGTTGATCAGCGCGTCGGTCAGGCTTTGCGCGCTGGCAAAAGAGGCCATGCTGGTGGCCCCGGTTCCAAACGCCACAAGAACTGCCGCAGATTTTAGAAAGTTCATCCCGCCCCCGATTTCAGCCCGATCTTCAGGCTACACTAATTCCCCGCACTCACTTAATCGCCTGCCGACAACCGCCTTCTTCGACCGGATTTTGCACGATGCGACGGAGCAAGACCCTGTGCGCATCACATATCATCATGTGCCTGCCGTATTTCAAGCAAATCTAAAGCGCAAATGCCTCAATCGGCTCAAACCCCGGTAAAATTGGTGCAGCGCCGTCAAATACGGTCCGCCAAGCGATCCGGCCATCGGCTTTTACGCCGATCTTGCACTGCCCAAACTGGCCTTGCATGAACAGAGCCACCACGCGCCCACCCTCTTTTAGCTGCTCAAGCAGCTTGTCTGGAATTTCAGCCACGCCCCCGGCAAAAAACATCGCGTCATATGGCCCATGTTTTGCCGCCCCGTCTGTCAGCGCCCCGGTCACCACGATCGCGTTATCAACCGATTGCGACGTCAGGTTGGCCTCTGCCTCAAGCGCGAGGGCCGCATCCTCTTCCAACGCGATCACAGCCTCGGCGATATGAGCGATAATCGCGCTTGAATAGCCAAGACCACAGCCGATATCGAGCACAAGATCCTCGCCGCCAATATCCAGCGCGTCCAACATCTTGCCCAACAGGCGTGCGTCCATCACGATCCGGTTATTGCCCAGAAAAACATGGTCGCCCGCATAGGCCACGCCGCGACTTTCGCTTGGCACGAACACCTCGCGCGGCACGGCCAGCATGGCCTCGATGATGGGGAATTTGGTTACATCCGACGGCCTGACCTGACAATCGACCATGGCCGTGCGAAGAGTAGAATAATCTGTCATGTAGCTGCTCTAGAATCGAAGGGGTGCATTGAAACAGTCTTGCCACAGTTTGCGGGGCGCGGCAACTGACGCTCGCGGGTTTTCCTGTTGACAATTTTCCCCTGACAGCGTGCCACAAGGGGCACAAGCCGAAAAATTTCCGCTACTGGGTGTTCTCGCGTGCCTTTTGGATCGCGGGCAAGATGGTTTTTTCCAGCACATGTTTGGTGATCGGGCCGGGGAAGCGCAGAACGATTTTGCCATTGCCATCGATGATAAAGGTCTCTGGCACACCATAAACGCCCCATTCAATCGCCTGCCGGCCATCAAAGTCCTGACCAATTGCGGCGAATGGATTTCCAAGATCGCTCAAGAATTTCAAGGCGTTAACCTTTTCGTCCTTGTAGTTGACGCCATATATCTGAATTCCCTGATTCTTTAATGTGATCAAATTAGGATGCTCAACCCGGCAAGGCAGACACCAACTAGCCCAGAAATTTACGATCTTCACGTTCTTGGCACGCAGCAAGGCGTCGTCAATTTGGGGCAGATCGCCCAGCGGCGTGGTTTCAAGCACGGGCGCTGAGCGGCCAATAAGGGTCGAGGGCAAACCGTTGGGGTTCTCGCGGCCAAGTCCGGTCATGAACAGGGCCGCAAGCGCGAAGAAAATCACTGGCGGCACGAAAATCAGGTACGAGATCTTTTTCTTGGCAGGCATACGATGTCTCCGAGGGTCAGGTCTTGTTCAGGGGGCGAGGCAGATTTGCTAACTCAGCTGTTCTTTTCGGCGGCGGCCATGGCTGGCATGATGACGTTTTGCATCACATCTTCGGTAATCGCGCCCACATGCCGGTGGGTGACGATGCCGGCGGCATCAACCACGAAGGTCTCCGGGATGCCATAAACGCCCCAGTCAATCGCGGTGCGGCCTCTTTTATCCTGTGCGACCATCACGAAGGGGTTTTCCTTGTCTTTCAGGAACTTAACCCCCTTGTCGTCCTTATAGTCCAAACCGTAGATTTTGCCGCCTGCTTTGGCCATTTTAACCAGTATCGGATGTTCGATGCGGCAACCAACACACCAACTGGCCCAGAAATTCACCAGTTTGACCTCTGGTGTCTTCAAAATCTTCGAGGTGATCAACGGAAAGTCGCCAAGCTGTGTCAGCGTCAATGCCGGGGCGGGGCGGCCCAGCATGGTTGACGGCAACTCGTCCGGGTTGCTGCGGCCAAGTCCGACCACGAACAAGGCCGTCAAGCCGAGGAAGATCACTGGCGGGATCACCATTAACGGAGAGATTTTAGCCATTTTTTTTGCGCCTTTTTTCCAGCTCAGATAAGTGTTGTTTGGATTGTTTTGCCTTCAGCAGCGACAATACAGTCAGCACTGTCAGCAGGAGTAATGCGATACCATATGCCGACAAAACCACATAGGTATATTTGCCTAAATCGGGCATCATGCCTGCCGCTCCCGTGCCAAAAGGGCGGAGATGCGCCGTAGGCGAATTTCGGTCCGGGTGCGCAACAAAACTAGGGCAACGAACAGCAGAATAAAGCCCGCGATACTAAAGAGTAGCGGTATATAAAACGCGTTATCCACATGCTGGGCCTTATCCAGTGACAAGGAGGCACCCTGATGCAAACCTTGGCTCCAAAAGTTAACTGCATAGCGGCTGAGCAGCGCAAACACAGAGCCGACAAGGCACAAGATCGAAGTCAAATCGCCAGCCGTGTCTGGGTCTTCGATCGCCGCCCAAAGGGCGATATAGCCGAGATAAAACACGAATAGAATCATGAAGGAGGTGAGCCGTGGATCCCACGCCCAATAGGTTCCCCACATGGGTTCTCCCCAGATCGCGCCGGTGAAAAGGGCGATCAGGGTCATGGTTAATCCAATCGGCGCGGCGGCTTTTGCGGCAAGTGCACTCACATGGTGACGCCGAATGAGCCACACCAGTGACGTGACCAGCATCATGCCCCAAATGTTAATGGCCATCATCGCCGAGGGAACGTGCAAAAAGATGATTTTGACGGTGGCACCTTGTTTATAGTCGTCCGGCGTGAAGAAAAATCCCCACACCAGCCCGATGGCCAAACCAATCACAGACAGAACGGCGACAACGGGCAGAACCCGGTCGCTCAGGCGCATGAAACGCACTGGATTTGCATATTCCCACAAAGACATGGCGAATACCTATCGGTGTTGCGCTATGGTGGCAACGGGCCAAGGGGCCGCAGGCTGATCACCTTAAATTGACCCGCACAGCGTAGGCGGCGGCAAAGGGAATGAGCGCGAAAGTCAGCAAACTGAGGGCTGCCAGCATCATGAATGCGGTCTGATTATCCAAGCCATTCGCGGCGAGAACCACGGTTTGCGTGCCAAAAATAAGGGTGGGAATATAAAGCGGCAGCACCAGAAGCGACAGCAACAAACCGCCTCGTTTTAGCCCGACGGTGATGGCGGCACCAAACGCTCCGAGGAAACTTAGGGCAGGAGTTCCCACAAGCAGACTAAGGAATATCCAAAGATATCCGTTGCTTGGCAGGTTAAGCAGGAACCCGAACAACGGGGCGGCCAAGGTCAGGGGCAGGCCGGTGGTCAACCAATGCGCCAACGCTTTGAGGGCGACAACCCCCTCCATCGGCAGCGGCGAGGTTGCCAGTAGATCAAGGGTGCCGTCCTCAAAATCAAGCTGGAATATCCGATCAAGCGACAGCAAGCAGGCCAGCAAAGCACCGATCCACAAAATGCCCGGCGCGATCAGCGACAAGGTCGCGCTTGAGGGACCAACGCCGAAGGGGACGAACATGGTTACGATCAGAAAAAACGCCAACGACAGGCCAAAACCGCCGCCAGAACGTAAGGCCAGCGCCAGATCGCGTTTTAGCAGCGCTCTCACGAAAAGCTCCCGTCAAGAAACGGATTTTGCTGCGTATCATGACGCGGGCGGAACTGTGATACCTCCAAAATGTTGGCATTTTTGAGGCCAAGATCGATATGGGTGGCGATGACAGCGATGCCGCCCGTGGCCAGATGGCTCTCGATCATTTCAGCGAAAATCTTAACGTTTTCCACGTCCAAAGAGACCGTCGGTTCGTCCAGTATCCAGACCGGACGCCCGCATAAAAGCAGTCTCGACAGGCCAAGACGACGTTTTTGACCGGCGGAGAGATGCTGCGCGTGGCGTCTTAGAAGCGGCGCAAGCGAGAAATGCGCAACCGCCGCCTCAATGCTTGTGGTGCCAAATACCTCTGCCCAAAACTTGAGGTTTTCCTCGACGGTCAACTGCGATTTGATACCATCGGCATGGGCGGCATAGGCCATCAAATCGCTGGAGGCGCTGACCGTGCCGGTCTCGCGCCGTGAAAGGCCGACCAGATTGCGCAGCAGGGTGGTTTTTCCCGAGCCGTTTGGCCCGCGCAAGATCAAAGCGCGCCCGGCTTTCACGCCAAATGACACGCCCGACAAGATCAAGTCCTCGCCGCGTCTGCATTCCAAATCGGTTACTTCAAGGTCCATGAAACAGTCTTTACCCAACTGTTGGCCCACGTGAAAGTCTGAACATGGCTTGGCGCATCTTTGCCAGTTTCGCAGACGGGCAGGGGGCGCGATGATTATCTTGTGATCTGGATTGTACACAATTGCATACAGAACTACTTGCCAGCGCCACAGAGCTTGTTTATGACGACAGCAACTACCCGCAACAAAGCCCGCAACAAAGAAGGACGCGCCCATGGCCATCACCGTCGGACAGGACTTAAGCAACACCCGCAAGTCGTTAACGGTCGGGGGTAAAACGGTTGCCTTCTATTCGATCAAAGCGGCGGAGGAGGCGGGTCTTGGCAGTTTTTCGCGCCTGCCTGCAGTCCTAAAAGTCGTGCTTGAAAACATGCTGCGGTTTGAGGATGGCAAGACCGTCACCACCGACGATATTCGCGCGTTTTCTGACTGGGCTGCGCAAGGAGGCCGCAATCCGCGCGAGATTTCCTATCGTCCGGCGCGGGTTTTGATGCAGGATTTCACCGGTGTGCCTGCCGTGGTCGATCTGGCGGCGATGCGTGATGGCATTATCGGGCTTGGTGGCGATCCTGAGAAAATCAACCCGCTCACCCCGGTTGATCTGGTGATTGACCACTCGGTGATGATCGACAATTTCGGCACACCGCGCGCGTTTCAGATGAATGTGGAGCGTGAATACGAGCGCAATCTGGAGCGCTATACCTTTCTTAAATGGGGCCAGTCGGCGT
>CAYPUW010000091.1:0-7869 GCA_964413925.1 uncultured Rhodobacter sp.
CGATCTCCTTGGGCATCAGACCATCGGGCAGGCTTTTGGCGGCAAAGTTATACACAACAACGAGATCGTGCACGGGAAAACCGGGCAAATGCATCACCGGGGTGCCTCGCTGTTTTCCGGCCTGCTAAGCCCGTTTAACGCAACCCGCTATCACTCGCTGGTGGTGGAACGCGCGAGCCTGCCCGACTGTCTGGAGGTCACGGCTTGGCTTGAGGATGGCACCATCATGGGTCTCAAACACCGCGAATTACCCATACATGGCGTGCAGTTTCACCCCGAAAGCATCGCCTCCGAGCATGGGCATAAGATGCTGCAAAATTTTTTGAACGAGGTTAAAGAGCCCGCATGAGTGACATGATCCGCCCCCTGATCGGCATCGCCGCTGATCGTCCTTTGACCCGTCAAGAGGCCGAGCTTGCGTTCACGCAGATCATGGAAGGGGCCGCGACCCCCTCGCAGATTGGCGGTTTTTTGATGGCGATCCGCACGCGAGGCGAAACGGTTCAGGAATACGCGGCGGCCGCTGCCGTAATGCGCGCCAAATGCCTTGCGGTGAAGGCTCCCATAGGCGCGATGGACATCGTCGGCACCGGCGGGGACGGCAAAGGCACGCTCAATATCTCGACCGCGACCGCGTTCGTGGTGGCCGGTGCGGGCGTGGTTGTGGCCAAGCACGGCAACCGCAACCTTTCATCAAAATCCGGCGCCGCGGATGCGCTGGGCCAGCTTGGCATCAACGTGATGGTCGGCTCCGACGTGGTCGAACGCGCCATCGCCGAAATTGGCATCGGCTTCATGATGGCCCCCATGCACCACCCGGCCATTCGCCATGTGATGCCCTCGCGTCAAGAGCTGGGCACGCGCACGATCTTCAACATTCTAGGCCCTCTCACCAACCCCGCCGGGGTGAAGCGGCAACTGACCGGCGCGTTCTCGCGCGAGGTGATTCGGCCCATGGCGGAGACGCTCGGCGTGCTTGGTTCGGAAAAAGCCTGGCTGGTACATGGCAGCGACGGAACAGACGAGTTGTCGATTGCGGGTGTGAGCTATGTTGCAGTGCTGGAGGGCGGCGAGGTGCTTGAGCGCGAGATTTCGCCCGAGGATGCGGGCCTGCCAGTGCATCCGTTTGAGGAAATCCTTGGCGGCTCGCCGCAGGAAAACGGCGCGGCGTTTCGCGCGTTGCTGGAGGGCGAAGAATCCGCTTATCGTGATGCGGTTTTGTTGAACGCGGCGGCGGCGCTGGTGGTTGCCGACAAGGTCGCGTCCTTACCAGAAGGCGTTGAAATGGCACGTGAAAGCATTGATAGCGGAGCGGCAAAATCCAAAATAGAGGCGTTGGCCAAACTAACCACGGACGCCGCATGAACGATATTCTCGACAAGATCAAAGCCTATAAGCTCGAGGAAATCGCCAGCCGAAAAGCCGCGCGCCCTTTGGCCGAAGTCGAGGAGGCCGCACGCGCCGCCCCTGCCCCGCGCGGGTTTTATTCGGCCTTGGCCCGCGCATCAAAAACCGGCTTCGGCCTGATCGCCGAGATCAAAAAAGCCAGCCCCTCCAAAGGGCTGATCCGCGCGGATTTCGACCCGCCCGCACTCGCGCGCGCCTATGAAGATGGTGGTGCGACTTGCCTGAGCGTGCTGACGGATGGGCCATCTTTTCAGGGTGATGACAGTTTTTTGACCGCCGCCAGATCGGCTGTTTCGCTGCCAGCGCTGCGCAAAGATTTCCTTTATGACACCTATCAGGTGGCCGAAGCGCGCGCTCTTCATGCCGATTGCATCCTGATTATTTTGGCGTCGGTCAGCGATGTGCAAGCGCAAGAACTTGAAGCGGCGGCGCGTGAGTGGGGCATGGATGTGCTGCTTGAGGCGCATGACGAGGCCGAACTTGAGCGCGCCCTTGGGTTGAAATCTCCGCTGATAGGGATCAATAATCGCAACCTCAAAACCTTTGATGTGACCCTTGAAACCACACGGCGCTTGGCCGCTCTGGTGCCTGAGGACCGGATGATTGTTGCTGAATCGGGGATTTTCGTCCATGACGATATCATCGATCTGGCCGAGCATGGCGCGCGTAACTTTCTGATCGGCGAAAGCCTGATGCGCCAACAAGATGTGGCCGCTGCGACCCGGAAATTGCTAACAGGAAACCATCATGGCTGAACTGACCCATTTCGACCAAACCGGCGCGGCCCATATGGTTGACGTCTCCGACAAAACGGTGACGCACCGCATCGCCAAAGCGGAAGGTTACATTAAGATGTCACCGCAAACACTTGAAATAGTTAAAGAAGGTTCAGCCGAGAAGGGTGACGTCTTGGGGGTTGCAAGGTTGGCCGGGATCATGGGTTGCAAACGAACGGCAGATTTAATCCCGCTTTGCCATCCCCTGCCAATCACCAAAGTCGCGCTCGATTTGAGCGCGGATAAAGCGCTCAGTCGCGTTGTGATCACAGCAACGGTCAAGACCACCGGCCAGACCGGAATCGAGATGGAAGCCCTAACCGCCGTCAGCGTCGCCGCCTTGACAGTTTACGATATGTTAAAGGCGGTGGATCGTGGAATGGTCATATCCGATATCCGGGTCACGCTGAAAGATGGTGGTAAATCAGGGCGTTACGAGGCACCATGATGATCACCGTCACCGAAGCTCTACAACAAGTCACCGATTTATTCACCCCCCTTGAGGTCGAGACCGTCCCCTTACGCGAGGCCGCAGGCCGGGTGCTGGCGCAAAATGTTCAGGCAACCCGCAACCAACCACCCTTTGCCGCCTCGGCCATGGATGGCTATGCAATCCGGGCCAGCGAGTTACAGGTGGGCGCGACATTCAGGGTTATCGGCGAGGCCGCAGCTGGCAACGCCTTTGACGGGCGCGTAAATCCCGGCGAAACCGCGCGAATTTTCACTGGCGCGCCGGTGCCAGAGGGCGTGGATCATGTGGTGATGCAGGAAGATGTTACGCGCGCTGAAAATGTGATCACAATCTCTCAAACCTTTGAAGATAAACCGTATATTGTCCCTCTTGGCGATGATTTCGCTGTTGGAGATGAAGTTTCAGCACCGCTCCGACTGCGCGCAAGCCATGTGGCGTTGATGGCGTCGATGAATATCGCCGAAGTTCCGGTATTTCGCCGGCCAATCATAGCGCTGGTGGCAACCGGCGACGAGTTGGTGATGCCGGGAGAAACGCCCGGCCCCGACCAAATCATCGCCTCAAACTCGTTCGGACTGGCCGCCATGTTGGAGGCCGCTGGCGCCGAAATCCGCATGTTGCCAATCGCCAAGGACACGCCTCAATCGTTAAGATTGGTGCTGACATTATGCGCCGGAGCCGACATGATTGTCACCATCGGAGGGGCTTCGGTTGGGGACCATGATATCGTTCATTCCGTCGCCACCGAGCTAGGCCTTGAAACCTCATTTTACAAGGTGGCGATGCGACCTGGCAAGCCGCTGATGGCGGGGCGACTGATGGGTATTCCCATGGTTGGACTGCCGGGAAATCCAGTCTCTACAATGGTTTGCGGGCAGGTTTTCCTTATTCCGGCGGTGCAAAAAATGTTGGGGCTGGGCAGCGATCCACTTGAACGCGAGCAGGTTTTACTGGCCTCGCCGCTGCCAAAAAACGGCAGTCGAGAGCATTATATGCGCGCGCGCCTAACCACCAAAAAAGGCCAAGTTTACGCCGATCCGTTCTCACGACAAAACAGCGCGCTGTTAACGGTTCTGGCAGATGCGGACGCCATGCTCGTGCGCCCGGTCAATGATCCGGCGCGCGAGATCGGGGCGACGGTCGAGATCATTCGCCTCTAAGCTGCGCTCTTGACACAAAACAAGAACACTTATAGAACTTTACCTGAACGAACACGCATGGCCCGCAAGGACCAAACAGGCCAAGAGTGGTCAGCCCATGTGTTTTGAGCAGAGGAGACATTAATGTTAACCCGCAAGCAGTTGGATTTGTTATCTTTTATTCAAAAGAGGGTGCAGCGTGACGGAGTTCCGCCCTCGTTTGACGAAATGAAGGACGCGTTGGATCTGAGGTCTAAATCGGGCATACATCGCCTGATCACGGCGCTTGAAGAGCGCGGTTTTATCCGTCGATTGGCCCATCGGGCGCGCGCGATTGAGATCATCAAGTTGCCCGATGCGCTGACGCGAACCGGGTTTCAGCCGCAGATTATCCAAGGCTCGGCCACATCAAAACCGGCGGCGGCTCAGCCCATTGAGCGTATCAATGCGCTGGAGGTTCCCTTGATGGGCCGGATCGCCGCTGGCACTCCGATTGAAGCCATCAGCCACAAGACCCAAAGCGTGGCAGTGCCGGGAAATATGTTGCAAAGCAAGGGCTTGCATTACGCGCTGGAGGTCAAGGGCGACAGTATGATCGACGCGGGCATCAATAATGGCGATGTTGTGGTGATCCGCGAGCAGGTAGATGCCGATAATGGTGACATTGTGGTCGCGTTGGTTGACGGGCATGAGGCGACGTTGAAACGGTTGCGAAAACATGGCAGTTCCATCGCGCTTGAGGCCGCCAATCCTGCTTACGAAACAAGGGTTTACCGTGGTGATCAGGTCAAAATTCAGGGGCGTTTGGTCGGGTTGATCCGCACCTATTGACCAGATGACGGCGACCAGAGACGGATGCCGGTAACCTCGCGCGCATTGGTGATTTGGATGCTTTGCGGGGCGAGGGTGATTGCGATGGCGCCTCCTGTCTTTAAAGAGTTGGCGGTAACAACGCGGCAGGTGCGATCTTTGGGAGACTGGCGTGGTGCGATCAATATATCGGCCCCGTCGCACCCAAGCGGGTCTGCATTTCTGGCAGGTTTTTTGCCAAGCGCGAGCAGGATAGTCACGCCATTAAGACTGATCCAGCGGCGCTGGTTCTTTGGCACTGGCGGCAAGCGAGTAGCTGTCTGGTCTTGGGGCGCTGGGTCACCATCATTTTTGAGCCAAATGCCAGCAACAAATCCGCTGCCCTTGGCACGACTAAGCCAACGCCCGGTCGGGGTCATAACGCCAACGAGCTGGCCATTTTGGGCGATCAAAATATCAGGGCGCGCTGCCACCTGCCACAGGATAAACCCGACCACAACCGGCACCGCACCGATGAAACGCACGCGCCCGCGCAGCAATATGAACACTAACGCCCCTAGGGCGATCAGAATAAGCACATAGCTCGCCGGTTTCATGACGTGAAAAATGGCCCCGTCAAGCGAGGCGACTTGAGTGGCAACCGCCAAAATCCACGCGATCCCGCCCCCCATAATAGTCCAAAACGGGGCAGATAGCCCAAGCGGTGTTAACAAAATCGCAATCACCGCCGAGGGCATTACCAGAAATCCCATCATCGGCACTGACAGCAGATTGGCGAGCAGACCGTATTGAGCTATCTGGTTGAAATTAAACGCTGAAAACGGTGCGGTGGCCGCGCCTGCCACTGCAGAGGAAAGCATCAATGTCAGGATCATGCGGCCAAACCGGATCAAAAAATGTCCACCCGGCATAAACAGAGACCATCGGTTCAGGGCGGAAAACACCGACACCAGCGCTGTGGTTGCCGCGAAAGACATCTGAAATCCAGCTTGGATCAAGCTTTCGGGATGCAGCAAAAGCACGATCACCGCCGCCAGTGCGACCGCGCGCAAGGTCAGCGCTCTCCTGTCCATCAAAATGGCCAGCAACATCACGCCAACCATCACAAACGCTCGCTGGGTTGCAACATTGCCGCCCGAAAGCAGCAAATATCCGGTCGCCACGATCAACGCCGCAATGGCGGCGATTTTGCGCACAGGCAGGCGCAGGGCCACAAACGGTAACAACGACAGTCCATAGCGCACCATCGCAAACACAAATCCGGTCAGCAGCCCCATGTGAAGGCCCGAGATTGCCAACAGATGCGCGAGGTTGGAGTTGCGCAAGACTTGCAACATATTGGGCGCAATCGCCGAGCGGTCTCCGGTCAAAATCGCCGCCGCGAACGCGCCTTTTTGGCCGGGAATTTGGGCGCGAATACCCTCCGCCAACCGCATGCGTAACGCCATCAACCCGATCGAAAAGCCGCCATCATCGGGCGGCGCGATCTCCAGAACTGGGGTGCGGCTATAGCCGATTGCGCCGAGACTTTTGAACCACGCGAACCGCTGAAAATCAAACCCTCCCGGCTCGGTTGGGCCGGAAGGTGGCGACAGATTGGCGGTCAAAGCTACCCTCATACCCGGCTTGAGGGTTAAAAAATCTCGCGGATAATGCAGCGATATCCGTATATTACGCGGCGTTCGATCTGGAGATTTTTGCGCAAGCACCACCCGGTCAAGCGTTATTCGCACGAGATCCCGAGATGAGCGATCAATGATGGTGACCCGGCCTTCCACCGGCCCATAATAACGGTATTTCAGCACTGGCGCAGATTTACGATGGGCGCTGGCTCCGGCATCAAGAAAGCCGATCACCGCCAGCATCAGCGCGACAATCACGATCCCCGCCTCCCAGCCGACACGGTATTTCAGAAGCGCAAGCACCCCCAACAGCGCGACCAATCCAGCGTAAAGCGCCAGCCCCGGCTCAAACCTCAGCGAAAAATAGGTGCCGATGCCCGACCCTAACGCCAGCGGCATCCACAAAAGCAGGGTTGCGCGTTGCGCCTCGACCATATCCGCGATTTTGGCGATCAGACGCACCCTTGTTCTCACTTCGCTCATTGCCTAAACAGCAGCCAACCCCTGCCTCTCATTGGGGTCAATAAAGGTTAATATGTTATGAACGCAGCCAACCAAGTCGTTACCCGCTTTGCCCCCTCGCCCACCGGTTACCTTCATATCGGGGGTGCGCGCACGGCCCTGTTCAACTGGCTTTTTGCCCGCGCCAATGGCGGCAAATTCCTGCTGCGGATCGAGGACACCGATATTGCGCGCTCGACCCCCGAGGCGACCGAGGCGATCTATGCCGGCATGCGTTGGCTGGGGCTTGACTGGGACGGAGACGCAGTTTCGCAAGCATCGGGCGCGGCGCGTCATAGCGAAGTCGCGCGCGAGAT
Organism: uncultured Rhodobacter sp.; assembly: GCA_964413925.1. Taxonomy (GTDB): domain Bacteria; phylum Pseudomonadota; class Alphaproteobacteria; order Rhodobacterales; family Rhodobacteraceae; genus UBA5972. The sequence goes on from CAYPUW010000091.1 coordinate 7,045, forward strand.
GCTGGCCACAGGCCACGCCTATAAATGCTTTTCGACCAAGTCCGAGATTGAGGCCGCGCGCGAGATATCCCGCGCCGAGGGCCGCGCCACGTTGTTTCAAAGCCCGTGGCGCGAGGCCGATCCATCCACCTATCCAGACACGCCTTATGTGGTGCGTCTGAAAGCGCCAAAAGAGGGCGAAATCACCCTCAAAGACAAGGTGCAGGGCAAGGTCAGTTGGAAATGCGCGACGCTGGACGATCTGGTATTGCTGCGCGCCGATGGCTCGCCGACTTATATGTTGGCGGTGGTGGTGGACGATCACGACATGGGCGTGACCCATATTATTCGCGGCGATGACCATCTGTCCAATGCTGCGCGCCAGACGTTTATCTATCTGGCGATGGGGTGGGATGTGCCGATTTTTGCCCATATCCCGCTAATTCACGGGCCGGACGGCAAAAAACTGAGCAAACGGCATGGCGCACTTGGCGTAGGCGAATATCAAAAGATGGGCTATCTGCCCGATGCCATGCGCAACTATCTGGCGCGGCTGGGTTGGAGCCACGGCAATGACGAATATTTCACCTCTGACGATTTGATCAAGGCGTTCTCGCTTGACGGTATTGGCAAATCGCCCTCGCGGTTTGACTTTAAAAAGCTCGACAACCTGTCGGGGCAGCATTTTCGCGACGCGGATGACGGCTATTTGCTGGCGCAGGTGGTTGATTTCCTCGACGTGACCGAGGCCGAACCGCTGAGCAAGCGCCAAAAAAGCGATCTGCTGCGCGCGATGCCGGTTTTGAAGGACCGCGCTAAAACCCTGCCCGATCTGATTGATAAGGC
>CAYPUW010000092.1:0-7797 GCA_964413925.1 uncultured Rhodobacter sp.
GATATCGGCCCCAACCAGCGCGCAATCCGAAATGTGGTTGACCGTGCGCGCCGAGGCCGCCAAAATCTGGGTCTCGAAATCATAATTATCATAGATTGTGCGAATGTCCGCGATCAGATCAATCCCATCAAGATTAATATCGTCCAGCCGCCCGACGAAAGGCGAGATGAACGTGGCACCGGCCTTGGCCGCCAACAGCGCTTGGTTGGCTGAAAAACACAGGGTCACGTTAACCATATTGCCCTCGCCTGTCAGCACTTTGCATGCTTTAAGTCCGTCCCAAGTGAGAGGAACTTTGATGGCGATATTTTCGGCGATTTTGGCCAGTTTGCGCCCCTCGGCGATCATGTCGTCGGCCACCAGCGACACAACCTCGGCGCTGACCGGGCCGTCTACCAGCGCGCAAATCTCGCGCGTGACCTCCAGAATATCGCGCCCCGATTTCAGGATCAGCGACGGGTTGGTGGTGACGCCATCGACCATGCCGGTCTCGGCAAGGGCAGCGATTTCGTCGATTTCGGCGGTGTCCGCGAAAAATTTCATGAATTTACTCTCGATTTTCGGGGCCTTTTGGATGCGGCCCATTCTTGGTTACAGCTACGTTACAGCAACCGCGACTCCTCGCAAAGCCCTGTTTGTCGATTGGCTGGGCCATGTGTGAGATTTCCCACTTTGACGCCGGCGATCTGGTCGGGGTTTTGACCACGCAGCCGCTGGATCGGTTGCTGGATTACAAAGCCCCTGCGGGGGGCTGTTTTCTCGGCGCGCTGGTGGAGGTGCCGCTTGGTCCGCGCAAGGTTCTTGGCGTGGTTTGGGCCAAGGGGCAGGGGGGCTTCGATCCCAAGAAAATCCGCACGATTTCACGGGTTCTCGACGTGGCCCCTATGCGCCCGGAAATGCACGAGTTTCTGCGCCGCGTCGCCGACTATACCCTCACACCGTTGAGCGCGATGCTGCGTTTGGCGACGCGTGCGCCGGGCCTGATGGACCCGCTTTCAATGCGCCAGATATATACGCTCGGTCCGGGCGAGCCTGACCGTATGACCCCCGCTCGCGAGCGGGTCATCGCGGTTCTGGAGGATCACGACGGCGTATATTTCACGCTGTCCGAGTTGGCAGAGATGGCCGGGGTTTCGACCTCCGTTATTAAAGGCCTGGTTTCACAAGGGGTTGTTTTGGCAAGCAAAACTCCGCGTGATGTGGCCTATCCGACGCTTGATACGCAGCATGTGGGCAAGGCTCTTTCGCCCGATCAGTCCGCCGCCGCCGCGCGGATTTGCGAGAGCATGGAAACCGGCGCTTACGGAACGTGGCTGCTTAAGGGGGTCACAGGTTCGGGCAAGACCGAGGTTTATCTGGAGGCCGTTGCCACCTGTCTGCGTCAAGGTCGTCAAGCGCTGGTCTTACTGCCCGAAATCGCACTGTCGGCGGAGTTTCTCAAGCGTGTCGAGGCTCGGTTTGGTGCGCGTCCCGCCGAGTGGCATTCTGGCGTCACCATGACTGAGCGGCGGCGGTGTTTTCGCATGGTTTCCCAAGGCAATGCGGGGTTGGTGGTCGGCGCGCGCTCGGCGCTTTTTCTACCGTTTCGCGACCTTGGCCTGATCGTGGTCGATGAAGAGCATGACCAGTCCTATAAGCAAGAGGACGGCGTGCATTATCACGCCCGCGACATGGCGGTTTTGCGCGCGTCTATCACATCGGCGCAGGTGATTTTGGCCTCGGCCACCCCCTCGCTTGAAAGCTGGGCCAATGCAAAAGCCGGCAAGTATAAGCGGGTCGATCTGCACGAGCGTTTCGGTGTGGCCGAGATGCCCGTTATCACCTCGATTGACCTGCGCGCCCATGCTCCCGACAGGGGCCGCTGGATATCCGCGCCGTTGATCGAGGCGGTACGGACGCGTCTTGGCCGCGGCGAGCAATCCTTGCTGTTTATAAATCGCCGAGGCTATGCGCCCTTGACGGTTTGTCGTGCTTGCGGCCATCAAATCGGCTGCGATCAGTGCGATGCGCGCATGGTCGAACATCGTTTCAAAGGGCAGTTGATGTGCCATCAATGCGGCGCGAGTAAACCCATGCCCGAGGCTTGCCCTCAATGTCACGAGGTTGGCAAACTCGTCGCTGTCGGGCCGGGGGTCGAGCGGCTCGCCGAAGAGGCCGAGGCACTGTTTCCAGATGCGCGAATAGCGATTTTGTCCTCCGATCTGGCGCAATCTGCGCGCGCTATGAAAGCCCGGATAGAGGAGATCGCCAGCGGGCAGGCCGATGTGGTTATCGGCACCCAGATTGTCGCCAAGGGGCACAACTTTCCGCTTCTGACGCTGGTCGGGGTAATCGATGCCGATCTCGGCCTGCAAGGAGGCGATTTGCGCGCCGCCGAGCGCACGTTTCAACTTATGCGGCAGGTGGCGGGGCGGGCAGGGCGCGCTGATCGTAAAGGGGCGGCTTTGCTTCAGACCCACCAGCCGGATCATCCGGTTATTCGCGCGATTATATCCGGCGATGACGAGGGGTTCTGGGCCGCAGAAGCGACGCAACGGCAGACCGCAGGCGTGCCCCCTTATGGGCGGATGGCCGGGATTATTCTCTCATCGCCCGATGTGGCGCAGGTGTTTGACCTTGCCACCGCCATGTCGCGCCAGATTGCGCCGCTCTCGGAAATTGGTGCGCAGGTTTTCGGGCCTGCCCCCGCCCCGATTGCGCGTATTCGTGGCCGACATCGGGTGCGTCTGCTGATCAAGGCGGCAAAGGGCGCGCCCATTCAGGCGGCGATTGCGGCGTGGGTTGCGCAGTTTCGCCTGCCCGCCAATATGCGCCTGACCGTCGATATTGACCCCCAGAGCTTTTATTGAAACCACGCTCACGGGCTGCGCTGTGACGACAAGCTTCTGGCCAAGCGACCAATGGCTCGCTAGAAGATGCGAACTTATTAATCGCAAAAAAGCCCGTACGGATGACCAACGCCATCACGCCCAAGCCCGGAATTCTAAAAATCGCCCCCTATGTTGGTGGCGAGAGCAGCCTTGTGGGCAAAGGCCGCGTTCACAAATTATCGTCAAACGAGAACCCTCTGGGGCCAAGCCCTGCCGCGATTTCGGCCTTCAGGAATGCGTCAGAGCGGCTTGCGCGCTATCCATCGTCGGACCACATGAACCTGCGCCAAGCCATCGGACAGGCCCACGGGCTTGACCCAGCGCGGATCATTTGTGGTGACGGATCAGACGAGGTGATCGCGTGGCTCTGTCATGCCTATGCCGGAGTTGGCGACGAGGTTTTGGTTACCGAACACGGCTTCTCCATGTACCGGATTTCAGCACTTGCCGCAGGGGCGACGCCGGTCGAGGTGGCCGAAACCAACCGTGTGGTTGATGTGGATAAGCTGCTGGCGGCATGTACCACTCGCACCCGTCTGGTGTTTATCGCCAACCCCGGCAACCCAACCGGCACGATGGTTTCAGCGCGCGATCTTGCGCGACTGGCAGAGGGTTTGCCGCCTGCTGCATTGCTGGTGCTGGACGGCGCCTATGCGGAATATGCCGAGAAATTTGATGGTGGGTTGGCGCTGGTAAACGCGCGCGACAATGTGTTTATGACCCGCACGTTTTCCAAGATTTACGGCCTTGGTGGCTTGCGTGTCGGTTGGGGTTATGGTCCTGCGGCGATCATTGAGGTTTTGAACCGGCTGCGCGGGCCGTTCAACCTGACCTCGGCGTCGATTGCGGCGGCTGAGGCGGCGGTTCAGGATCGCGATTATCTCGCTTATTGCTATGATGAAAACCGCAAATGGCGCGACTATCTACGCCGCGAGTTGTTGGCCATCGGTATCCCCACGGATTTTTCGAACACCAATTTCATTCTCGCCCGGTTCCAATCCGAGGCCCGAGCCGAGGCCGCCGATACCGCCCTGCGTGCGCGCCGGATCATTGTTCGACAAGTCAAAGGGTACAAGCTGCCGAATTGTTTGCGCATAACTGTTGGCGATGAAACCTCGTGCAAACTGCTGGTGAGCGCGCTGCAAAACTTTATGAAAGAGACGATCTGATGGCGCAGATATTTGAGCGTGTGGCGCTGATCGGGCTGGGGTTGATCGCGTCTTCTATGGCGCTGGGGATGCGTGAAAACGGGCTTGCAGGCACCATCGTTGGCACCGCACGCACCAAGCAAAGCCGCGATACGGCGCTGGAGCTTGGCCTTTGCGACGAGGTGTTTGAGAGCGCGCGCGAAACCGTCGCGGGCGCTGATCTGGTGGTTTTCTGCGCACCTGTGGGGGCGATGGAAAGCCTTGCAATCGAGGTCGCGCCACATTTGCAGTCGGGCGCAATCGTCACCGATGTCGGTTCGGTCAAAAAGGCGGTGATCGCGGCGATTGGCCCGCATCTGGCGGATGATATTCACTTCATTCCCGGTCACCCGCTGGCAGGCACCGAGCATTCCGGTCCCCGCTCTGGTTTTGCCTCGCTGTTTCACAATCGCTGGTGCTTGCTGACGCCGCCCGAAGGCACTGATCCCCAAGCGCTGGCCAAGCTTCGTGCTTTATGGGAGGGGCTGGGGGCCAATGTGGACCTTATGGACCCCGAGCATCACGATCTGGTGCTGGCCGTGACCAGTCATGCACCGCACCTGATCGCCTATACCATGGTCGGCGTGGCCGATGATTTGCAGAGGATAACCAACTCAGAGGTGATTAACTACTCTGCCGCCGGCTTTCGTGATTTCACGCGAATCGCTGCCTCTGATCCGACCATGTGGCGCGATGTATTTTTGAACAATAAAGAGGCAACGCTGGAGGTTTTGGGTCGTTTCACCGAGGAGTTGTTTGATTTGCAACGGGCCATTCGTCGCGGCGATGGCGCACAATTGTTTGACTATTTTTCTCGCACCCGCGCCATTCGCCGTGGTATCATCGACGCAGGGCAAGACACTGATGCGCCTGATTTTGGTCGAGATACCAGCCACGAAAACCTCGGCGCATCCAAAAAGTAAGAGGCGGTATTGATGCGGGCGTTGAGTGCGCTTGTCGGGGCAGTTTTTCTGGCAGGATCGGGGGCGATTCAGGCAGAGCCTCCCTTGACCTCAATTCGCCCGAAACCTCGCCCGGCGGCGTTATTGCCCATGGCGAAAGTGAACAACTCGGTTGAGGTGTTTTATCGCGCAAAAATCCGTCCAAAGCCCCGAGATCCAAGAGCGCGCGCCTCATCGGTGCCGCTAGAGTCGAAGGATTTTCTTGCCAATAAAATGCTCAGAGAGGCCAATACTCTGGCCAGCACCCCACCGATTTATCGCTCGCCGCGACCGAGAATCCGACCCGATAATCTGGCCGCGCTGCATCGCGCACTTAGGGTGGAAAGTCAGGTTGTTGTACCGATCCAGCGCCTGCCGGTATCAACGGCCTTTCAAGGAAGCGTTTGCGGTGACGCACGTATAATCGGACAACGCATCGCGCCGATTGCCGGCAGATTGCCCGGTTGTGGTGTGGCCAATCCGGTGAGGATTACATCGATTGCTGGCGTGGCCCTGAGCCGACCCTCGGTGATGACATGCGGGACCGCGCAGAGCTTGACCGAGTGGATCACAAGCTCGCTCAAGCCGATAACGCGGCGGCGTGGCGGTGGGGCCAAGTCCTTGACCGTGATCTCAGACTATGCCTGCCGCACCCGAAACAGCCGCCCCGGCGCGAAAATCTCCGAGCATGGCAAAGGCAAGGCGATTGACATTTCGGCGATCAATTTCAAGGATGGTAGCCGGATTACGGTGCTTGAAGGATGGCGCAAACGGCGCGACAAAAAGATATTGCAACGGCTACACTCATCCGCCTGCGGTCCGTTTGGCACCGTGCTCGGGCCGGACGCCAACCGCTATCACAAGGACCATTTCCACTTTGACACCGCGCGCTATTCGGGCGGGCCGTATTGCCGTTGAGCGGCGGCTATGGTTCAGGGTTACTATGGATGAGGATGAGACGTTCCCTCGTTGCACTCGATTTGCACAAATAATTGGAGCAATGGAGGGGGGCAGAATTACAACAGTGGTTGATCAGCGAAATCGATCCGCCTGTCGAGCCGACTCATAAAGGTAATCTCGAAATCCACTGACAAAAGACTGTACGCGTTTTATACGCAAACGCCCCTAAATCGCGTGCTAAACGCCCCAAATTGCTACAATGAGGAAAATCTAAAAACCTGCTAAGTCATTGAAATCATGGTGCTGCTGGAGAGAATCGAACTCTCGACCTCTCCCTTACCAAGGGAGTGCTCTACCTCTGAGCTACAGCAGCCAATCCAGATCAGGCGTTATTTAGCGTAATTCCGCCCAGACGCAAGCCCAATCTGGACGCTGTGCCCCCGGTCATATAGTTAAGCCCAATGAACGGAGACTCGCCCAGATATAAAGAGCCAAATCGGCAGAAAGCAGAAACAGCTCTGGCGCGTGCAGAGCGGCTGAAAAAGGCTTTGCGCGCGAATTTACAGCGACGAAAAGGGCAGGCACGGGTGCGGGATGCTGGCTCGGACAACAATAAAGACAACGATAAAAGCTGAGGCAAGAAGGTAGCAGATGGACTCAATACACGTGACCGGCGGGCAGCCGCTTTTTGGCAGCATCCCCATTGCCGGGGCTAAAAATGCTTGCCTGACCCTGATGCCCGCGACCTTGCTCACGGACGAAGTACTGACCCTGACCAACACGCCGCGCCTGTCGGATATTCGCACCATGACCAGCCTGTTGCAGTCGCTTGGTGTCAGTGTCAGCAGTCAGGATGATGGCCAGACGCAGGTGCTGCAGAGCGCCGCGATCACCAACCACAAGGCGGATTACGAGATCGTGCGTAAAATGCGCGCCTCGATTTTGGTGCTTGGCCCGATGCTTGCGCGCGACGGTCATGCGGTGGTGTCGCTGCCCGGCGGCTGTGCTATTGGCGCGCGGCCAGTGGATTTGCACCTGCAAGGGTTGGAGGCACTCGGGGCTGAGCTTGATCTGCGCGATGGCTACGTTCACGCCAAAGCGCCGGGGGGCCTGAGGGGTGGCATGTTTGAATTCCCCGTGGTGTCCGTGGGCGCAACCGAGAATATCCTGATGGCAGCAACATTGGCCAAAGGCACCACGGTTTTGAAAAACGCCGCGCGCGAGCCTGAGATCGTCGATCTCGCCGATTGCCTGCGCGCGATGGGGGCGCAGATTGACGGTGCGGGGACATCGACCATCACCATCGAGGGGGTCGAGCGCCTGCATGGGGCCAGCCATCCGGTGGTTATCGACCGCATCGAGCTTGGCACCTACATGCTGGCCCCCGCTTTTACCGGCGGCGAGGTCGAATTGCTGGGCGGTCGTCTCGATCTGGTCGAGGCATTTGCCGCCAAGCTTGACGAGGCCGGTGTCTCGGTTGAAACCACGCCGAGGGGGCTGAAGGTCTGTCGCAAAAACGGGCGCGTGTCGGCGGTCAACATCACGACCGCCCCTCATCCGGGCTTTCCCACCGACCTTCAGGCGCAAATGATGGCGCTTTTATGCACCGCCGACGGGGTTAGCGTGCTGGAGGAACGGATTTTTGAAAACCGGTTTATGCACGCGCCGGAACTGATGCGGATGGGCGCACAAATTGAGGTTCATGGTGGCTCGGCCACGGTCACAGGGGTTGATCGTTTGCGCGGTGCGCCTGTTATGGCCACAGACCTGCGCGCCTCGGTTTCGCTGATACTGGCGGCACTGGCGGCCAAGGGCGAAACGACCGTTAGTCGGGTTTAGCACCTTGACCGGGGCTATGAAGGGGTGGAAGAAAAGCTCTCTGCTTGTGGTGCGCTGATC
>CAYPUW010000093.1:0-7784 GCA_964413925.1 uncultured Rhodobacter sp.
TTAATACTATCATTTTTTTTCAACTACAAATACCGGCATACACGATAGCTTCTGGAGACTGGAGTACAGACATGTACACTTCCGTAATCGAATAAAACACATCTAGATCATGTTAAGCAATTGATTCTTGCAAAAAAAAGTAATTTGGCACAGATAGAGCATAACGGGCGTTAAAGACCCGAACAAAAAAACAAGTGATCAGAGAGGCAGGATCACATGAGACCGAGTAGCTTTTTGAAAGCTGGCCTGTTGGGGCTGGCAGTTTTCGTGCTTGCGGGGCCTCCGGTCGTCGGGCAGGAAATTCTGAAGGTCGCCAAAGGCGCGACGTCCAGCAGCATCAAAGTTTCCATGAACCGCGCCGTAGTCATGAAAAGCGAGGTCGCGTTTTCCGAGCTGTCCGTAGCCAATCCAGCCATCGCCGATATTGCCACGCTCTCCGACAAGACCATCTATATTCTCGGCAAATCGCCCGGAAGAACCACCCTTACACTATTAGGCCCAAACGGCAAACTGATCACCAATGTCGATGTGCAGGTCGCCCCGGACATCGCCGAATTCAAAGAGCGCTTGCAAGAGATTTTACCCGACGAAAACATCGAAGTGCGCACCGCCAATGACGGCATTGTCCTGAGTGGGCGCGTGTCAGGCAGCCAAAAATTGTCGCGCGCACTTGAGTTGGGCGAACGCTATGCCCCCGGTCGGGTCACCAACTTGATGACAGTTGGCGGCACGCAACAGGTAATGCTGAAAGTTCGCTTTGCCGAGATGCAGCGCTCGGTCACCAAAAGCCTGACCGCAAGCCTTGGCTTGAACTCAACCGGCGGGGCCGTCACGCTTGAAGGCGGCAACGGCGTCCTCGCCAATGGCACAAACTACACCGCCTTCACCGATGGCAACACGACCACACTTGGAACCTCGACCACGCAGCGCATCGGGGCCTATGGCATCGGCTTCAGCGCAGGTGGCGTACAAATGGGGCTTTTGCTTGAAGCGCTAGAAGCCAAGGGAATGGTGCGCACGTTGGCGGAGCCAAATCTGGTAGCCATATCCGGGCAGCAGGCCAAGTTTCTCGCCGGCGGAGAATATCCAATTCCGGTCGCCAACGCCAATGGTACAGGGGTTACGATCCAATATAAACCGTTTGGCGTCGAGCTGAATTTCACCCCCGTGGTTGTGGATGGGGATTTGATAAATTTGAAAATCTCGGCGGCAGTCAGTTCCATCGACTCAACCATCACCGTCGCCCAGAACGGCGGAATTTCAGTGAATGCGTTCAAACGCCGGGAGACATCAACCACGGTTGAAATGCGCGACGGGCAAAGCTTTGCTATCGCCGGGCTGTTGCAGGACGATTTCAACGATTTATCCGCACAAGTCCCGTGGCTGGGCAACATCCCGATTCTGGGAGCGCTTTTTCGCAGTTCGAATTTCACCCGGCGTCAAAGCGAATTGGTGATAATTGTCACGCCACATCTGGTCACCCCGGTAAAAGGCGACAGCCTCACTCTGCCGACGGATCGGATAAGAATCCCCTCTGAATCAGAGCTTTTCTTGCTCGGAAAAGTCGCCGGAAAGAAGGGAAAAGGCAAAGCAATCAGCGACGTCGCCACCCAGAACTACAAAGGTTCCTACGGATATGTGATGGAGTAATACTATGATATTATTACGTAAAACTTCTATTACAGCCGTCATCCTGTTGACGATACTGGCCGCATGCTCGCCATCAAGCCAATCGGTAAACTCGGGCGTTTCCACCTTGAACTGGGAAGCGGGCAAAGCCATTGATGAGGGGAATTTTGGCAATCCGACCTATAACAACATACTGGTCCAAACCGCCTACGGTGATCAGAATGGCTTAATGCTGGACTTGTCGCGCAAGTTCGAAAAAGACGTGCCAACGATGATAAATTTCGCATTCAACTCGGCCCGCCTTGACGCACAAGCGCGTAATATCCTGACCGAGCAAGCAAGCTGGATCAAGCAGTTCCCAGAGATAAAATTCCGCGTTTATGGCCACACGGATCTGGTTGGCACTGCAAAATACAACCAACGCTTGGGTCTGCGTCGCGCCAATGCTGCAGTAAATTTCCTTATTTCCCAAGGTATTAAGTCGGATCGCCTTGAAGCTGTGGCCTCTTTCGGAGAAACCCAGCCCCTGATTGTAACCCAAGGACGTGAGCGCAAAAATCGCCGCACGGTCACGGATGTGATCGGATTTGCGCGCAACTTTGTCGGTGACGGGCTAGACGGTAAATACGCCGAGCTGATTTATCGCGAATATGTTGGCAATAAAGTCGTAACAGATACGGCAAATCTTACCAAATAATCCACGTAAAAGCCCTAAAATTGCCCAAGTTCGACGTCAAAAAAGCCTTGGGAGGACTCTCCTTCAGGCGGGCTACAACATTTATTAACTGCTCATCCTTGATACGAGGTCTTCTCAGATCGCCAGAGTCTACGTCTGCGCGGTCGATTGGTTGAAACGAACGTATCGGACAGACGATTATGGGTCTGAGGCAAACAAAAGAGGCTGGTATCGACGCCTGCGCAATCGCGCGTGACGTCCAGGCTTTTGATTTGCTTATCGAAGACATGGAAACCGAATTGGGAGAGCGCTGGGGCGGGCTGGATTTCATCGATGGGCTGGCCTATGTGAATTCCCCTGAGGCCGCCGATCTTGAATTCATCGCCGTCGCGGTTGATCAAACAGACGAAGAAGATCTGTCGGACGTGATTGCGCTTATTCAGGCGGCAGCGGCGGCGCGACTCAAGGTTATTTTGGTCGCACATGAATTATCCCCGACCGCGTTGCACCAACTTTTGCGTCTCGGCGCCAGTGATTTTGCACCCTACCCTTTGCCTGAAGGCGCGCTTCATGATGCTATCGAACGGATGCGCAAGCCGGTCGCGCCGACAATCGTACATAACGGGCATCCTCCATCTGATCTGAGCAGAAATGGCGCGATCCTGCCCATATTCGGTCTGGCTGGCGGGGTTGGCTCCACCATGCTGGCGGTCAATCTGGCGTGGGAACTGGCGCTGCAAAGTGAAAAATCCGGCCTTAAAGTTTGCTTGCTTGATCTTGATCTGCAAGGCGGTTCGGTCGCCACCTATCTTGACCTCCCCCGCCGCGAGGCTATTTTCGAGTTGCTGTCGGACTCCGCCTCGATGGACAGCGAAAGCTTCAGCCAAGCGATGCTGTCCTATAACGAAAAACTCGACGTTTTGACCGCGCCCGCCGATGCTCTGCCGTTGGAAATACTCACGCCTGACGACGTGGGAATTATCCTGAAACGCGCGACCGAAATGTATGATTTTGTCGTGATCGACATGCCAACAACGCTGGTTCAATGGACCGAAACCATCTTGCAAGAGGCGGATGTGTTTTTTGCCATGATGGAGATGGACATGCGCTCAGCCCAAAATGCCTTGCGGTTTGTTCGGACATTGAAGGCCGAAGATTTGCCGTTTGAAAAAGTGCGTTACGTCATGAACTACGCGCCGAAATTTACGGATATGGGCGGACGAGCACGGATAAAACGGCTGGCCGAGAACCTGAATATCGAGATCAATTTGTTCTTCACGGATGGCGGCAAACAAATCCTGCATGCCTGTGATCACGGGCTTCCGATTGCAGAATCAGCCCCAAAGAACCCGTTGCGCAAAGAAATTGCAAAACTTGCCCACTCGATTTTCGAGCTGGCAACCGAACAAGCGGCCGTTGGCTAACCAGAGGTAAATACCATGTTCTCCCGATATAAAAAAGCCGTCCCGAAACTCGCAGAAACGGCCCCACAGCGCCCCACAGCGCAGATCAAACCGCTGATCGAGCAAGGCCCGCCGCCCATAAAAGCGCCGCCCAAACCGACAGCGAAACCGGCCGCGAAACCAAACCCGACCGCCTATCACGCCATGAGCCAAAAAGACATTAAACGGCGCGAGAAGCTCGGCGGTATTCGCATCCAGCTTCATAAACGTCTGCTGGAAACGCTCAATCTTGCGGCGCTCGAACATGCCAGCGAGGTTGATTTGCGCAAAGAAATCGTCTCGATTTGCGCCGATGGCCTTGCGGATATGGGCGTTGTACTCACCAAGGACGAGCGCACCAATCTCCATCAAGAGCTTTACGACGAGGTCACGGGGCTTGGCCCGCTTGAGCCGTTGCTGCGCGATGAGGGCGTGAACGACATTCTGGTCAACGGTCCCCATCAGGTTTTCATAGAGCGCAACGGCAAGCTTGAGTTGACCAATGTGGAGTTTAAGGACGAAAAACACCTGATGCGGGTGATCGACAAGATCGTGTCGGCGGTTGGTCGACGGGTTGACGAATCCAACCCTTATGTTGACGCGCGCCTTGCGGATGGATCGCGGTTCAACGCCATGGTCTCGCCGATCGCGGTGGATGGCGCGTTGGTTTCGATCAGAAAATTCACCAAGGACAAGCTTGGCATCGAGGATTTGATGAAATTCGGGGCGTTCACTCAGGAAATGGCGCTTTATTTGCGGGCAGCGGTTGGCGCTCATTTGAATATTATCGTGTCGGGCGGCACCGGCTCGGGCAAAACCACAACGCTTAACGCTCTCTCAAGCATGATTGCCGACAATGAACGCATCCTGACGATTGAGGACACCGCCGAGCTTCAGCTACAGCAAGTCCATGTCGGACGGATGGAAAGTCGCCCGGCCAATGTCGAAGGCAAGGGTGCGGTTTCCCAACGCGACTGTCTACGCAACGCGCTGCGGATGCGCCCCGACCGCATTATTGTCGGCGAAACCCGCGGCGAAGAGGTGATCGACATGTTGCAGGCGATGAACACGGGCCATGATGGCTCCATGACCACAATCCACGCCAACAGCGCGCGTGACGGGGTTAGCCGCCTTGAAAATATGGTCGCGATGGCCGGGATTGACATGCCACTGAAGGCCGTTCGCGCACAAATCGCCTCTGCGGTGCATCTGATTGTGCAAGTCAGCCGCCTGATGGATGGCTCGCGCAGGATGGTTTCAATCACCGAGGTCACCGGCATGGAGGGCGACATCATCACCATGCAGGAACTTTTTGCATTCAAACGCAGCGGACTTGACGCAGACGGCAAAATCCTTGGCCATTTCACCGCAAACGGCATCAGATCTCACTATTCCGATCGTTTCAAACATTCCGGTTTCGAGCTGCCCGCCAACATCTACACCGAAACCCCTGCACAACAACAAGAGCAATAGGAGGTTGTCATGAGTCCCGAACCAATTATTTACGGAGTCATTTTCTTTGCAGTCCTGATGCTGGTCGAAGGACTGTATCTGGTTGTATTTGGCAAATCAATCAGGCTCAACAACCGGGTCAACCGGCGTATCGATCTGCTTGAAAAGGGTAATGACCGCGAGCAGGTTCTGGAAACTTTGCGCAAAGAGCGCGAGCAGCATCGCAAATCTATGCAGTTCCCCTTGGTGTCGATAATCTCCAAAAAAGCCGCGAAAGCCAATATCGCGTTTAGTCCCAAGGCCTTGATAATGGTGATGATTTTACTCGCAGTGGTGGCGTTCGCCGGCCTGACATTTGGCACGTCAACAGCCCTTCCGGTGCGAATTATTGTGTCTGTGGTCATGGGTTTCGGGGCGGTTTACATGTGGCTGAACAAAAAGGCCAACGCGCGGATGTCGTTGATCGAGGAGCAGCTTCCCGATGCGGTCGAGTTGATGGTGCGCTCGCTAAAGGTTGGCCATCCGTTTTCCAGCGCAATCAATATCGTCGCCCAAGAAGTCGCGGACCCGCTGGGAACTGAGTTTGGCATCATCGCCGACGAGGCTGCATATGGGATGGATATCACCGAAAGCCTGTCAAAAATGGCCGAGACGATAGACACGCAAGACCTGCGGTTTTTGGCCGTTGCGGTCAGCATTCAGCAAAAATCCGGCGGCAATCTGGCAGAGATTCTAGCGGGCCTTGCCAAAGTGATCCGCGCGCGGTTCAAGCTTTTCCGTCGGGTAAAAGCCATCACCGCCGAGGCGAAATGGTCGGGGATGTTCTTGTCACTCTTTCCATTGCTGGCCTTGGCAGGGATCAACCTCGCCCAACCCAATTATTATGACGCGGTGATGGAAACCAAATATTTCATCCCCGCCGCGCTGGTGGTCGCGGGTTTTCTGATGGTCAACTACATCTTCATGAAAATCATGGTCAACATAAAAGTTTAGGGGCAAATCATGGAAATTATCTCGCAGTATATTAACGCCGGAATGGCTTTCCTGACCGAGCAGTTCGGCCCGCTCGGCCCGCTCTATGCCATTGGGATATTGGGGATTTTACTGGTTCTCGCCTCATTGCCGCTTATGTTGAACCGCAAAGCGGACCCGGTTGACCGACTGAAATCAAACGCGCGTAAAGAAAAGAAAAAGAAACCGGCGGCAGACCTCCAGCCCAAACTGCGATATAAGGAAAAAGGCCCGAAGCTCGATAAATACGCCAGCTTCCTGGAGCCTCAGGATCAAGAGGCGTTTTCGGCCACACAGCTTAAATTGATCCAGGCGGGATATCGGCAGCAATCAGCGGTGCGCACGTTCCATTTTATGCAAATGGCGCTCGCATTGGGGTTTTTGCTGATCGGTATCATCGTGGTCATGATGACGCTGGACACAGCATCGCTTCAGTCCACACTGATGAAAATCATCATTCCCGCCGGTGTCGGATATTATCTGCCCACCTACTGGGTCGAGCGGCGACGCCAAACGCGTCAGGGCTTGTTAACCGAAGGGTTCCCGGACGCGCTGGATTTAATGTTGGTTTGTGTCGAGGCAGGCCAGTCGCTTGATCAGTCGATCCAACGGGTCGCCGAAGAAATCCGCCCGGCTTTCCCGGATTTATCCGAAGAGTTTGCCATGGTCGCCAACGAAATGAAAGCGGGCAAGGATCGAGTTAACGTGTTGCGCGATCTGGGCGAGCGGGCTGGCTCGCAAGATATATCAGCCTTCGTGACCGTGTTGATCCAATCCGCCAGTTTTGGCACATCGATTTCCGAGGCATTACGGGTTTACGGCAGCGAAATGCGCGACAAACGCGTGATGCGGGCCGAGGAAAAGGCCAACACGCTGCCAACCAAACTGACGCTTGGCACGATGATGTTTACATTGCCGCCCCTGCTGATTATTCTTATCGGGCCGTCGATCTATAATATCTACCTAACATTGATTTTGGCACAACAGTAAGAGAAACATGCGAATATTGGTGGGAATGACTGGGCTTGTTTTATTGCTGGCCGCGTGTCAGCCGCAATCTCAAGCCCTACAAAATAACCGGATCGGGCCAAAAGCCCCGAAGGGAACGCCAACGGTGAACGAGGCCATTGACGGGTTGATCGTCGGGCATCGACTGATGGCTGCGGGCGAATATGAACTTGCGCTCAAGGCCTATTATCGCGCCGCCGTCGAGCATGGTCTTAACGCCGATGTTCTAAGCGCGCTTGGGTCGGCCAATCTGAAGCTCGGACGCCTGAAACAATCACGGAAGCTACTTGAAAGTGCGGTCGAAAAAGACCCGGAGTTCGTGCCTGCCCTCAATAACCTCGGGGTTGTGCTGATGGAATTGGGCGATGACGGCGAGGCGAGGCGTGTCTTTCGCAACGCTTTTGCCCTTGATAACGGAAATTCCGACGTAATTCGTGAAAATTTGCGTAAAGCTATCGCAAAAATGAAAAACACCACCTATGCTGTTGCCAACGATAACAAATTCGAACTGGTTCGCCGGGGCAACGGTGTGTATCTTTTGCTCCCAACGCCAGTATCGAATGTCG
>CAYPUW010000094.1:0-7721 GCA_964413925.1 uncultured Rhodobacter sp.
CTGTGCGTCCGTGCCTTCGGTCACCGCCTGCACCTGATAAAGCTGCAAGCGTGCGTCATGGGGAAACACCGCCTTCACGGCATTAAACGTGGCGTCAACCGGCCCGTCGCCGGTGGCGCTGACTTGATGCTCGATGCCGTCAATGCTCAGGGTCAGATCAGCGCTTTGGGGCGCGTGCGATCCGCAGATTACGCGCAGAGATTTCACCTGCAAATGGTCATGCACAGCGTTGGTGGAGCTGTCGGTGATCAGCGCGACCAAATCGTCGTCAAACACCTCTTTCTTGCGATCAGCCAGCTCTTTGAACTTGATGAACACATCCCTAAGGGCGTTATCGCCCAGCTCATAACCAAGATCGCTGAGCTTGGCGCGAAGGGCGGCGCGACCCGAATGCTTGCCCATCACCAGATTGGTGGCGCTGAGACCAATATCCTCGGGCCGCATGATCTCGTAAGTGCCGGCGTTTTTCAGCATTCCGTCTTGATGAATACCCGCCTCATGGGCAAAAGCGTTCTTGCCAACCACCGCTTTGTTGAACTGCACCGGAAAGCCCGTGGCGGTGGAAACCAGACGGCTGGCTTGCAAAATCCGCGTGGTATCAATGGCGGTCTGATAGGGCATAATATCGTTGCGAACCCGCATGGCCATCACCACTTCTTCAAGGGCAGCATTGCCTGCGCGCTCGCCTAAGCCATTGATTGTACACTCAACTTGCCGCGCTCCTGCCTCGACCGCCGCCAAGGCATTGGCGACCGCCATGCCCAGATCATTGTGGCAATGGGTGGAGATCACCACCTCGTCAATCCCCGGCACCCGCTCTTTAAGCATACGGATAATGTGCGCACTTTCGTTGGGCGCGGTATAGCCGACCGTGTCGGGAATATTGATGGTGGTGGCCCCGGCCTTGATCGCCGTCTCGACCGTGCGACAGAGAAAATCATGCTCGGTTCGGGTGGCGTCCTCGGCCGACCATTGCACGTTATCGGTGTGGTTTCGCGCGCGTGTGACCGAGGCATGCACCTGCTCAAGCACCTGCTCAGGCGTCATTTGCAACTTGAACTGCATATGCACCGGCGAGGTTGCAATAAAGGTGTGGATGCGCGGATTGACCGCCCCTTTAAGAGCCGCCCCCGCGCGGTCGATATCGGCCAAGGACGAGCGCGACAACCCGCAAACGGCGGCGTTTTTCACCAAAGCGGCGATCTTGGAAACCGCCTCGAAATCACCCTCCGAGGCCATGGGAAATCCCGCCTCGATCACGTCAACGCCCATGTCGTCAAGCAGGGTCGCGATCTCTATTTTCTCGGAAAGCGACATGGTCGCGCCGGGCGATTGCTCGCCGTCTCGCAAGGTTGTGTCAAATATCAGGACGCGATCCTGCGCGGATTTTTCGGTGTTTGTCATGCTGTATCTCGATTTTCTTAGCGTTGCTATCTGTTGTTCAGGCGCGATATGTGTCCCCCCTGAGCGGACGCGCCTTCAACAAGGCACGCTCAGAGGCGGCTAAGAATTAGCAGCGCAGATAGGCAGGAGGCATAAAATGCCACAGGCTTTGAAATGATATTTGCGCTCGCGTTCATAAGGCCGGACTATAACCGGAAAATCACGAAGATAAAGGCTCTTTTTTTGGCGTTGGTTCATGGGCGTTTGCCCTATTGCGACGGGGCCTCGACAAACCGGCCATCGACCCATTTACCTTGGCGCAGTTCGCCGCTGGCATATTGCATTTTACCCTCGCCTTGGCGTTTGCCCATGCTGAAAAAGCCGGTGTAAACGTCGCCATTGGCGTAAGTTGCCACCCCTTTACCGTCGATCTCGCCCGCTTTCCACGCGCCCTCGTATTTAAAACCGTCAGGCATGACAATCGCGCCTTTGCCCGCGCGTTGGCCTGCCGTGAAGTTGCCGGTATAGACCGTGCCGTCGGCGTAAGTGGCCGTGCCTTGGCCATCACGCAGCCCGTTTTTCCACTGGCCGGTAAATTTATAGCCGTCCTTATAGGTCATGGTCCCCATGCCGTCATTTTTGGCGTTTTTGAACTCGCCATCATAGACTAACCCATTGGGATAACGTGCAATTCCCTTGCCCTCGATCACACCCTTGACCCAGGTGCCTTCATAGGTCGAGCCGTCCGCATAGGTGATTAAACCCGTGCCATCGGCCAGATCATTGACAAAGCTGCCCTTATAGATCGAGCCGTCTGGATAGGTGACCTTGCCCTGACCTTCAATGCGGCCCTGCTTCCAGTCGCCGTCATAAATATAGCCGTCCTTGCCGGTAAAAAGCCCCTTACCCTCGCGCTTGTCATTAACAAAGCCGCCCTCATATGTGTCGCCATTGGCGTATTTGACCAGCCCGGTTCCGTGGCGCTGGCCATTGACGAGCAGGCCCTCATAAACGTCGCCATTGGCTTGGGTCAGCACGCCAAGCCCGTTGATTTGGCCGTTTTTCCACGCCCCCACATAGCCAAGGCCATCGGGCATTTTCAGCTCGCCTTGCCCCTCGCGCACCCCATTGGCGATGTCGCCGGAATAGATCGCGCCGTCGGGATAGGTGATCGTGCCTTTGCCGTTTTTGATGCCGCCCGACCATGTGCCGACGTATTTATAGCCGTTGGGACTGGTCATGGTGCCGGTGCCGTCATGGAGCGCGTTTTTGAACTCACCCTTATAAACCACCCCGTTGGCATAGCGCGCAACGCCTTGGCCGGAGATTTTTCCGTTGACCCAAGAGCCTACATAAGTGCCGCCATCGGCGAAGGTGATTTTGCCTTGGCCCTCGGGTTTTCCGGCAACAAAACTGCCCTCATAGATAGAGCCGTTGGGGAATTTGGCGACACCTTTGCCGCGAATTTCACCCTCAAACCACTCGCCGGTATATTCATAGCCGCTCGGTAGGCGGTAGGTGCCGGTGCCGTCCTGTTTTCCGTCCTTGAACGTGCCCACATAAACCCCGCCCGTGTCGTAGGTCTTGGTGATGATTTCGCCTGAACTTTGCGCGTGCAGGATCGAACCTGTCGCGGCAAAAACAGTTGAAATGGCAATCGCAATTGCAAACGTGCTGATTGTTCTCAAATCCCTAATCCCAGAGCGATGCCCTGGCCTCCGCCTCGGTGGTTCCGGGTGGTCATTCCCCCAAAGCGAAGTCTAAGCCCTTGTGATTTCTGGGGCAATGTTTTTTCGTGCCCGTTGTCTTTCCCTTCGTGGGCGTTCTGCTAAACAGAGGCGATAATCGCCTGATTGCGAGCGGGTTTGAACAAGGAAACACGATGTCTGACAAGTTTCGCCTGACGCTGGCCCAGCTCAACCCGACCGTGGGCGATCTGGCGGCAAATATGGCCAAGGCCCACGCGGCATTTTTGCGCGCACGCACGGCCAAGGCCAATATGTTGTGCCTGCCAGAGATGTTTATGTCCGGTTACCAGACTCAGGATCTCGTGCGCAAACCGGCTTTTTGCGCCGATGTGATGGCGCATATCAAGACACTTGCTGGCCTCTGTGCGGCGGGACCGACCGTGGGCATCGGCGGGCCTCTGGCCGAAAACGGCAAGCTTTATAACGCGTATTTCATCCTCAAAAACGGCGAAATCAGCGCTGTTACGCGCAAGCACCATCTGCCCAACACCCAAGTTTTCGATGAGAAACGCCTGTTCGATGCAGGCCCGATTGCCGGACCTTACAATGTGAGCGGCGTTCGTATCGGCTCGCCGATTTGCGAGGATGCGTGGTTTGAGGACGTGTGCGAGACGCTTGAGGAATCGGGTGCCGATATCCTCATGGTGCCAAATGGTTCGCCCTATATGCGCGAAAAGCTTGACCGGCGGGTCAACCAAATGGTCGCGCGGGTGATCGAAACCGGCCTGCCGCTGGTCTATCTCAATCTGGTTGGTGGCCAAGATGATCAGGTGTTTGACGGCGGCTCGTTCGTGCTTAACCCCGGCGGTGCGCTGGCGGTTCAGATGCCGATTTTCGATGAAGACATCGTGCATGTGGATTTCGTCAAGACCGCGCAGGGCTGGCGCGCAGAGATCGGAAAACTAACCGAATTCCCCGATATCTGGGAGCAGGATTACCGCGTCATGGTCGAGGCGTTGCGCGACTATCTGCGCAAAACCGGATTTCAAAAGGTGCTGCTGGGCCTGTCGGGGGGGATTGATTCAGCGCTGGTTGCCGCCCTTGCCGTTGATGCGCTTGGGGCTGAAAACGTGCGCTGCGTGATGTTGCCATCCGAATACACATCCCAAAGCTCGCTTGATGATGCGCGGCTGGTTGCCGAGGCGCTTGGCTGTCGGCTTGACACGGTGCCAATTGAGGCTGGTCGCGCGGCGATTTCGGCCACGCTTGAGCCGCTTTTTGCCGGGCTTGAACCCGATGTGACCGAGGAAAATATCCAATCCCGCCTACGCGGTTTGCTGCTTATGGCGCTCTCCAACAAGTTCGGCGAGATGCTGTTGACCACGGGTAATAAATCCGAGGTTGCGGTGGGATATGCGACCATTTATGGCGATATGGCGGGTGGATATAACCCGATCAAAGACCTCTATAAGATGCGGGTGTTTGAGACATGTCGCTGGCGAAACGCCCATCATCGCGACTGGATGAAAGGGCCAAAAGGGCAGGTGATCGACCCCGCGATCATCGACAAACCGCCCACGGCAGAGCTGCGCGACAACCAAAAAGACCAAGACAGCCTGCCGCCCTACGAGGTGCTTGACGCCATCCTTGAGCGCCTGATTGACAAGGACCAATCCGTGGCCGAACTGGTCGCGGCAGGATTTGATCGCGCGGTGGTCAAGCGGGTCGAGCAGTTGATTTACATCTCGGAATATAAGCGCTTTCAATCCGCCCCCGGCCCGCGCACCTCAGGTGCCGCCTTCTGGCTTGATCGGCGCTATCCGATTGCTAATAAGTGGCGCGATGAAGGTTAGTACCTACCCTAATCGCCCTCATACTCACATAAAACATGCACATTCATCCCCAGCGCATCAAGTTTTGCATGCCCGCCAAGTGCCGGTAAATCAATGATAAAAGCACAGCCCACCACCTCGGCCCCTGCGCGCTCGATCAGGGTGATTCCCGCCGCCGCCGTGCCACCAGTTGCCAGCAAATCATCGACCACGAGGATCTTTTCGCCCGCTTGCAGCACGTCGTCATGCATCTCCATCACGGCCTCGCCATATTCCAGCGTATAGGCCTGCGAGATGGTCTTGCCCGGCAGCTTGCCCTGCTTGCGAATAGGCACAAACCCGACCGAAAGCTGATGGGCTATGGCCCCGCCAAGGATAAATCCCCGCGCCTCCAACCCGACCACCTTGTCGATGCGCTCGCCCGCGTAAGGGTGCAAAAGCTCGTCAATGGCGATGCGAAACCCGCGCGCACTGGCAAATAAAGTGGTCACATCGCGAAACATGATCCCCGGTTTGGGAAAGTCGGGAATGGTGCGGATGTAATCCTTAACATCGCGTGAGGGGGCCATGAGATAACCTCGCAAGTGGCAGAAATGATTCGCGTCTGAGCGCGGGAGCCAGTGATAGCGCCATGTTTGGCCAACCGAAACCGGCATTTGTCAAAATGGCGCTTGTCACAGCGCCGCAGTTGGCCAAAACTCGCGATTAACCGCCCTAGCCGAGGTCTTAGAAATTGAAACACGCCCCCGAAAATTCAGCGCCCGCTGATGCGCAATCGCGCAAAGCGGTCCACCCCGTCATCTGTTATCCGCTTGACGATCTACCGCCCCGCCCGATGGAGGTGTTTCGTGCAGCCCGTGCCTCATTAACCAAGACGGCGGAGATCACCGCTCTGCCGCGCGAGGCTGCATGTTTCACCGTTCCCGCCGGGCATTTTTTCCGCGTAAGTTGCGTTGACGGCCCGCAAGTGGGCGACCTCAACCTCTGGAACGCGCATAATCCCGACGAGCGGTTTTATTCCGGCAAAACTCGCGCGCTCCATGGCACCCACCTGTCAACCGGCGACAGCATGTGGTCGAGCTTTCCTTATTTGCGACCGATGGCGACCATCACCCATGACAGCTTGGACTGGTACGGCTGGGATCAGGACGGCGGCAGTGTGCATGACGTGATCGGCACCCGCTGCGATCCTTATACCAACCGTTTGCTGGCGGGGGCGGACTATCATCATTGCTGTCACTCCAATCTCACCCGTGCGCTGGCTGCACATTCAGGGGTGGATGTGGCCGAGGTCGAGGGGCTGGTTCACGATGTGCTCAACGTGTTCATGTGTACGGGGTTCATGCGCGATACCCATCAGTATTTCATGAAGGCCAGCCCGGTACGCCCCGGCGATACCATTGAATTTGTTGCAGAAATCGACCTCTTGGGCTGCCTTTCGGCCTGTCCGGGCGGGGATTGCTCAACCGCTCATTCCAGCGACGAGGCCGCGTGCTACCCGTTACTGGTGGAGGTTTTCGCCCCCGATCCCGCCGCAATGGAAGGCTGGAACTCCCCTCACGAGAACCTCTATTCTCGCCGCCATCGCGACTGAAATCAGATGCGGTAACGCTCGGAAATGCCGATGATCATCAGCTCGATCAGCCACAGCGTGAGGCCAAAGGCCACCACGCAAATCAGCAGGTTCAAGAGCGCGTTAACCAAGTATTTCCAGCCCTGATCGGGGGTCTTAAAAATCAAAATATCGGTGCGCAGCAGAAAAATCGCGCTCATATGCGCCAGCAACGTCGCTGACAAAATCCAGTAAAGCACGCCGAAAACCAGCTTGTCGGTGTCGATCCAGAAAAACCGCGTGATCCCCACAAAAGAGCCCCAACGCACCAGATCAAACACGTCCTTGGAAAACTCGCGCAAACCAGTTGCCAGCCGATGTTTGGCGCGCGGAGTTTCCAGTAATCCGCTCATCCAAGCACCCGCCCAGCGACGGCATCAAGCTTGGCCACAAGGGCCGGATCTCGTTTATCCGGCGCGGTCATCAGCGCAAATTCCAACGCGCGGTCGCAGCCATGGGGGCAAGGCTCGCGCGCCTCGCTCAACAACTCCGGCAGACGTTTAATCAGGCCCCGCGCCTTATCGGCATTGCCGGTCAGGGTTTGAATAATCTTGGTCACATCGACCTCGCCGTGGTCGGGATGCCAGCTGTCATAATCGGTAATCATGGCGACAGAGGCATAACAAAGCTCTGCCTCGCGCGCCAGTTTGGCCTCGGGCATGTTGGTCATGCCGATCACATCAGCGCCCCAAACCTCGCGATACATGCGCGATTCCGCCAATGTGGAAAACTGCGGCCCCTCCATCGCCAGATAAGTGCCGTCCTCATGAACCGTGATCCCCGTCGCGCGCGCCGCCGCAACGCAAGCTGCGCCAAGACGCGGGCAGGTGGGGTGCGCGACCGACACATGGGCCACGCAGCCGGGACCAAAGAACGATTTTTCGCGCGCGATTGTGCGGTCGATGAACTGGTCCACCACCACGAAATCCCCCGGTGCCATCTCGCCCTGAAAAGAGCCACAAGCCGAAACAGAAATCACATCCGTTACGCCCGCGCGCTTGAGCGCATCGATATTGGCGCGGTAATTGATCGAGCTTGGGGTTTGAATATGCCCGCGCCCGTGACGCGGCAAAAACGCCATATCCACCCCGTCAAGCGCGCCAAACAGAATGTCGTCCGACGCCTCCCCCCACGGGGTTTTGACCTTGCGCCAAACGGCATCGCTCAACCCTTCGATCTCGTAAACGCCGCTGCCGCCGATAATGC
>CAYPUW010000095.1:0-7648 GCA_964413925.1 uncultured Rhodobacter sp.
GTGCCGGCAAGCATAATGGACGAGATAACCTCGATAATCTACGACCCGAAGCTGACGGCCAGCATCACGTCGCGATTATGGGCGTACCCCGCCAAATTCGCGGCCAGTTCGTCCTTACAATCCATCGCGGCGAGAGCGGCGATCTGGCTTGCATGCGGGGCGCAAATGAACATGTTCTGCGCCAGTCGCTCGAATTGGCGCACATGGCTTTCAGGCAGCACCATCCAGCCAATACGCCAGCCGGTCATGGAGAAATACTTGGAAAACGAGTTGATCACCACCACGTCATCGCTAATTTCCAACGCCGATACGGCGCGGCTATCATATTGAATTCCATGATATATTTCGTCGGAAATAAACGCGATATTCCGATCGTGACAGGTGGCGATAAGCGCCTCTAAAGCGGCGCGATCAAGCATGGTTCCGGTTGGATTGGCGGGCGAAGCCACCAGCAAACCGGCCAAATCAGGCAAGGCGTTCACATCATCAGGGGTGGGCTGAAATCGGTTCTTCGCGTGGGTTTCAATCGCCACCGGCTCCAGACTTAGCGCTTTGAGCGTGTTGCGATAGCTGGGATATCCGGGGTCCCCCACAGCCACGCGCTCACCCTGATCAAACAGCGCGGTGAACGCCAGTTGAAACCCTGCGGACGAGCCAGCCGTCACCAAAATACGCTCAGGAGCCACGTCGACATCGTACCATTCGCGGTAAAGCTGCGAAATTCGCGCACGCAAATCAGGCCGCCCCTGCGCCACCGTATAGCCGAGCGGATGTGCCATCATCGCCGCATTCAACGCCGCGCGTGCGCCCTCTGGGGCAGGGCTTGCCGGTTGCCCGACCTCCATGTGAATGATCACACGACCCTCGGCTTCTTTTTGCCGCGCCGCCTCCATCACATCCATCACGATAAAAGGATCAACGTCGCTGCGTCTTGATATTCGCATGAAAATATTCCTAAACTCAGGCTGTTTGGTCGGTTGTTTCAGGACGGAAGGTGAAGGTCAATGGCACGAATATCCTTGCTTGGACGCGGGCAGAACTGGCGCAAGATCGGTCTTTTTGCGCTTGCGGCAAGCTTGGCGACGGCAGCCCTTCCAGCCCAAAGCCAGAGCCTCATTCGCGATGCAGAGATCGAGAAAACCCTCAGTCTGATCGCCCGGCCCATATTCAAGGCGGCAGGTGTCAACCCAAGCTCGATTGAGGTTTTGGTGGTCAATGATCCGACGCTCAATGCTTTTGTGGTTAATAATCGGGCAATTTTCCTCAACTCTGGCCTGATCACCCGCCTGAAATCCATTGGCATGTTGCAAGCGGTCATCGGCCACGAGTTGGCCCATATCACCAGCGGGCATTTAATCAGGCGCTCCATCAACCAACAATCGGCCTCGACCGCGATTGGGATCGGTTTGTTGCTGGCGAGCATTGCGGCGGCCAATGGCAACGGGCAAGCGGCTGGAGGGATCGCCGCCGGGGTTGCAGGCTCGGCAATCGGTAAATATCTGGCCCATACCCGCGCCGAGGAAACCACCGCCGATCAGATCAGCGTGCGCTACATGGTGCGGGCCGGAGTTGACCCCAAAGCAGCGCTTGACGTGATGGAGATTTTTCGCGGTCAAGAGGCGCTGGTGGCCGGGCGGCAAGACGCTTATGCGCGTACCCACCCCATGAGCTCGGCGCGAATTCGGGCGCTCAAGGGCCAGATCGCTGCCTATGGCGGGGGCAAAATCACCACGTCGCCGACCCTTCAATATTGGCACGCGCGCATGGTCGCCAAGTTCAAAGGCTATTTGGGAAATCCCAGCTATATTCTTCGCCATATCAAAAAGGGCGACCGCTCCGAGGCGGCAGGGCTGACCCGCGCTATGGCTTTTTACCGACAGGGAAAGACCAAATCCGCCGTCTCACAAATCAACACACTACTAACGAAACGCCCCAAAGACCCCTATTATTATGAGCTAAAGGGCCAAATCTTGCTGGAAGGAGGTCAGGCCTCTGCCGGCGTCAACGCTTACAGAACCGCCGTCTCGATCCTGCCAAAGCAATCGCTGATCCTGGCGGGATACGGGCGCGCATTGTTGTCGCTTAAAACCAAATCGGGCAATCGCGCGGCCTTGAAAGTGCTGCGAAAGGCCCGCCAGATCGACCCACGCGACCCGCATATGCTGCGCGATCTTGCTGTCTCCTGGGCCAAATCGGGCAATAACGGCATGGCCAGCCTTGTCACAGCACAGAGGTATGCTTTATTAGGAAGGTTCAAAGACGCCAAGACTAACGCTACGCGCGCCGAAGGGTTGTTGCCCCGAGGTACGTCAGGATGGCTGCGGTCTCAAGATATCATAGCGGCCTCCAACACCGCATTAGCAAAATAGGGAAGAGACCTCATGCGAGCCAGCACTGCCAGCCTTTTGACAGCCTTTGGCCTTTTAGTCGGCTTTTGGGCCTATACGTCTTTCACGACCCCGCCCGCCAACGAGCCTACAAGCGAGCAAACCGTCCAAATCACGCCGCTGCAAAGCCCGGCTTTCAATGTCGCCGCCCTCACCTCCGAGCAACGTGTAGCTTTACGAAAAGAGATGCGCGCCTATCTTCTGGACCAACCCGAGGTTTTGATGGAGGCAATCGCCGTCCTTGAAGGGCGTCAGAAAAAACAACAAGCCCAAAGCGATGTTGATCTGGTTGCCGCCAATCGCGACGAAATTTTCAATGACGGCTACTCGTGGAGCGGAGGCAATCCCAATGGCGACATCACCTTGGTAGAGTTTCAAGACTACCGCTGCGCCTATTGCCGCCGCGCCCATAACGAGATCAAAGAGCTGGTCACAAGCGACGGCAATATCCGTCTGGTGGTCAAGGAATTCCCGATCTTGGGCGAGCAATCCACCCTGTCCTCGCGCCTCGCGGTGGCCACGCTCCATAAGGCTGGACCGGACGCTTACACCAAACTCGCCGATATTCTGATCACCTTTAAGGGCAACCTGACCGACAACAACATGAGCGGAATTCTCAACAAGCTGGGTCTGGATGCCCCGGCCATCCTCGCCTATATGAACGACGATGCTGTGAAGGGCCAAATCGGCAAAGGCCACGCGCTGGCGTCAAAGCTCAACATCACCGGCACCCCGACTTTCGTGGTCGGCAACGAGATGCTTCGGGGCTATGTTCCCTTGGCCACGATGCGTAAAATAATCAAAGGCGTGCGCGCGGATCGCAGTTAAGCGATAAAAACCGGAATTCGCGCTCGAAAATAGGCCTGAAGTGCTTTTCTCGGACGGGTTTTATGTGTACTGAACTATACTAGGGGCAAGTCCGCTGAGACGGACGCGCAAATTATTCACCGAGGGTTCCATGTCAAAAAGAGACCATGACGCAGACGTGTCATTTGTTCAGGCGCTTGCAGAGTTGCTGCGTGAAAATGATCTGACAGAGTTGGAGGTGTCGCGCGAGTACGGCACTGATGACACGCTGAATGTTCGGGTGGCACGCCAGATCATGGCCGCCCCGATCTTGGCTCCGGCCCCGATTGCCGCGCCAGTTGTAGCCACGCCAGCCCCTGCTGCCGTGGCTACCCCCGCTGCCAACGAAGACCCCGCCCAACATCCCGGCGCAGTAACCTCGCCAATGGTCGGCACCGCCTATTTGCAGCCTGAACCGGGCGCGCCCTCGTTCGTGAGCGTTGGCGACACGGTGGTCGAAGGCCAGACCGTCTGCATTGTTGAAGCGATGAAAACCATGAACCAGATCCCTGCCACCCATGGGGGCAAAGTGAAACGCATATTGATTGAAGACGGCGCACCGGTTGAATTTGGCGCGCCTCTGATCATCATAGAATAGGCCTGTAACCATGGCCATGTTTTCAAAAATCCTGATCGCCAATCGCGGCGAGATCGCTCTTCGCGTCATTCGCGCCTGTCAAGAGCTTGGCGTGGCGACGGTCGCGGTTCACTCCACCGCCGACACCGACGCGATGCACGTGCGCATGGCCGATGAAAGCGTGTGTATCGGCCCTCCCTCAAGTCGCGACAGTTATCTTTCCATCCCGGCGATTATTGCCGCATGCGAAATCACCGGGGCCGAGGCCATCCATCCGGGCTATGGTTTTTTGTCCGAGAACGCCAATTTCGTGCAAGTCATCGAGGATCACGGCCTGAAATTCATCGGCCCGTCTGCCGAACATATCCGCCTGATGGGTGATAAAATCACCGCCAAAGAGACCATGCGCAACCTCGGGGTTCCGTGTGTTCCCGGCTCGCCCGGAGGTGTGCCGACGCTGATCGAGGCCCATAAGGTCTCTGACGAAATGGGCTTTCCCGTGATCGTCAAGGCGACCGCCGGTGGGGGTGGTCGCGGCATGAAGCTTGCCAAAACCAAGGCGGATCTTGACGAGGCTTTTCGCACTGCTCGCTCGGAATCCAAGGCAGCGTTTGGCAATGACGAGGTATATATCGAGAAATACCTGACCTTGCCGCGCCATATCGAAGTGCAGGTTTTTGGCGATGGCCACGGTCGCGCCGTGCATCTGGGCGAGCGCGATTGCTCGTTGCAGCGGCGACACCAAAAGGTGATGGAGGAGGCTCCCGGCCCCTCAATCGACGCAAAAACCCGCGCGCGCATTGGCAAAACCTGCGCCGATGCCGTGGCCAAGATCGGCTATTCGGGGGCCGGAACCATCGAGTTTCTCTACGAGAATGACGAGTTTTACTTCATCGAAATGAACACCCGCCTTCAGGTCGAACATCCGATTACCGAGGCGATTTTCAACGTCGATCTGGTGCGCGAACAACTGCAGGTGGCGGCTGGCTTGCCCATGACCTTTGAGCAAGACAAGCTTAAGATCATCGGCCACGCCATCGAGGTCCGCATCAATGCCGAGCGGCTGCCGAATTTTACCCCCTGCCCCGGCAAGGTTACCGCATTTCACGCCCCCGGAGGGCTGGGCGTTCGCACCGACAGCGCGCTCTATCAAGGCTATTCAATCCCACCATATTACGACAGCCTGATCGGCAAGCTGGTGGTGTTTGGGCCAGATCGGACCTTGGCATTGGCCCGAATGAAACGCGCCTTGCGGGAGTTGATCGTCGACGGCGTTGACACCACCGCCCCGCTGTTTGATGCCCTATTGCAAGAGCCGGATATTCTCAGCGGCGACTATGATATCCATTGGCTAGAACATTGGCTGGAACAGAACGCCAGCTAAGGCAGCCGATTGATCGTTTGATCTATAATCGCCGCCGGGACGACGGATAAATGAGCACCGAGCCCACGCAGATAACGCCAGAATTGCTGCTTCGCGCCTATGCTTCTGGTGTGTTTCCTATGTCTGAAGGCGCAAAATCTGCCGAGATATTCTGGGTTGATCCCACATTGCGCGGAGTTATCCCCCTGACCGGGTTTCATATTTCGCGCTCGCTGTCGCGCAAAATTCGCCGTGGCGGATTTGATATCCGCGTTGATAGCGCCTTTGCAGAGGTGGTCAGCGCCTGTGCGGACCGTCCTGAAACTTGGATAAACCCGCAGATATTCGCGCTATATTTGGCGCTTTTCAACTTGGGTTTTGCACATTCACTCGAAGTTTTCGAAGGTAAAAACCTGATCGGCGGGGTTTACGGCGTGGCTCTTGGCGCGGCGTTCTTTGGCGAAAGCATGTTTTCGCGCAAGCCGGATGGATCAAAAATCGCGCTGGCTTATCTGGTTGATCGCTTGCGCGCTGGCGGGTTCACCCTGTTTGACACGCAGTTCATCACGTCGCATCTAAGCACTCTTGGCGGTTTGGAGATTTCACGCGAGGATTATCACCAACAGTTGCAACAGGCGCTTCAACACCGCGCCGATTTTTTGGCTCAGCCACCATCGGCGGGGACTACCGCCGGGATTTTGCAGCGCAACACCCAAACATCATAGCGTGGGTGATCCAGTGCCGAGAGCGCTGGTGAGGACGCAATCATCCAGCCTTTGAAGCGCGGCTTATCCTCGCGAATATCGCGAATGGTCAGATAGGCAAAAGCGTCGGTTGCCGGATCTGCGGTCGGATAGCGACAATCGCCAAGGGTGATCTCTAAGCGCTCATAATTCTTGGTTTGGCCGACATTGATGTCGATGTCTTTGGTGATGCCGGTCATGGTATCCAGACCGCGTAAAATCGCGCCGCTGGCCTCGGATGTGGGGGTTTGGACCTGCGCATGCGCAGCACTGGCCAAGGCCAGAAATCCGATCACGAGGAGTCTCTTCACTTCTGGCCACCCGCCGCGAATTTGAGCATGAGCGATACGATACTGATCGCCCCTTGAGTGTCTACAATCTCGTCGCCATTACTCAGAATCTGATCCGCACCGCCGGGAACGATTTCAACAAAATTTCCGCCAAGCAGCCCTTCTGATGAAATCAGAACCTGCGAATCCGTTGCCAGATCAAGTCCGTCCGGCACTGTGAAATGCGCAACCGCACGATAGTTTTTCGGGTCAAGCGCCAGTCCCGTCACCGTACCGATTTTAACCCCAGCCATGCGCACATCAGTCCCCACCGACACGCCTTGGGCTGAGCGAAAGCTCGCATTCAGTTCCATACTTCCGTTAGGTTGCGCAGCACCGGTTGTGTTAACCATAAAGGCAAAAAAACCGCCCGCGACCGCCAGAACGACCGCACCAACTATTGTTTCTGTTACGTTTTCCGCCATATCGCCAATGCAGCCATCCCGATCACTCCGGTTGCCACGCCTCATAATCTTCGCGAACCGCGCGCTTGGTCGAGCGCATGGAGCCAGCCGGTGCGTAAGCCATCTGGGTGCCGGTCAGGTTATCCTTATGCGGCTTTTCCCAATCCTTATGGACCAGTTCGCTGGTGCCGGGACGGTCAGAAAACGTGTGATGCAGCCAGCCATGCCAATCAACCGGAATACGGCTTGCTTCGCAATCGCCGTTGTAAATCACCCAGCGCCGCTTGCTGTCGGCGGTCTCGTAATAACGGTTACCCTGCGCATCGCCACCCACAAGCTGGCCTTTTCGCCATGTGAACAACTGCGTGCCAATGGTCTGGCTGTCCCACCAAGTAAACAGACGTTTGATGAATCTCATTTGTAACCTCTTGAAACGCTCGCTTCTTATGGGCCTAATTCAACGAAAAGGTCCACCAAAATCAGCTTGCGGTCGCACTTTCCTCGGTTCGATCCGCGTAAATATACAACGGACTGGCCTCGCTGGTGACGGCCTCGTCATTGACGACAACTTCTTGCACACCCTCAAGACCCGGCAGATCGAACATGGTATCAAGCAAGATATCCTCCATGATCGAGCGCAATCCCCGCGCGCCAGTTTTACGGGCAATCGCCCTTTTAGCAATGGCCTTGAGCGATTCGTCGGTGAAGGTCAGAACCGCATCTTCCAGCTCAAACAGACGCTGATATTGTTTGATCAGGGCATTTTTGGGCTGGGACAGAATGGTGACCAGCGCGTCCTCGTCAAGATCGGTCAGCGTGGCAATAACCGGCAGGCGACCAACAAATTCGGGGATCAGACCAAATTTCAACAAATCTTCCGGCTCCAGCTCGGTGAACATGTCGCCGATTGTGCGCGCTTCTTCGTCTTTGACATCGGCACCAAAACCAATGGCCGAGCCTTTGCCGCGCTGGCTGATGATCTTTTCAAGACCGGAGAAT
>CAYPUW010000096.1:0-7593 GCA_964413925.1 uncultured Rhodobacter sp.
GCCGGAAATAGGCCCCGCCCGGCTTGCCCGTCTGCGATCTCTAGGCCATGAAGGGCGGATGAACCACCGGATCGACTCGATTGAAAACATCACCCGCGTTCTTAGGCAATCCAGCGAACTTGGATCGTCGGATTTCGACCTTAATCCCGGTGGGCCACCCGCTTGGCCCACCTCGAACAAGCTACGCGAAGCCGCGGTTTTGGTGCCCCTGATCGGCGCAAAAACTGATCTGAAAGTTGTTCTCACCAAGCGTGCGTCGCATCTGAAGCACCATCCCGGACAGATCGCGTTTCCCGGCGGCAAGGTCGAAAAAATCGACCGGGATCACACCGCCGCCGCACTTCGCGAAGCGCAAGAAGAGATCGGGCTTGCCCCCCATAATGTTAAAATCCTAGGGCATATCCCGTTTCATGAAACCGTCACCCATTTTCGCATCACCCCGGTCGTCGGCCTGATAGAAGGCTCGTTTATCCCGGTTCCCGAGCGCGGCGAGGTTGAGGAGGTGTTTGAGGTTCCGCTGGCCTATTTGGCCGACCCCATAAACTATCAGATTGAGGGGCGCATTTGGGGCGGCGAACGACGGCAATATTACACCATTCCTTATGGTCCCTACTATATTTGGGGGGCGACTGCGCGCATATTACAAGGTTTTGCCGAAAGGTTAAGCACGTGACAATTATCACCGGCGCGTGGCTGGAAAATCCACAGACCCAAACGGTGTTTTCAATGCTGACCAAAGCTGGTCATCAGGCCTTTGCCGTCGGCGGAGCGGTTCGCGACGCGTTGCTGGATATCGCCGTCAGTGATGTTGATATTGCCACCGATGCGCTGCCGGAAACCGTGATTTCGTTGGCGCAAAAAGCCGGGCTAAAGGCCATTCCCACAGGGATTGACCACGGCACCATTACGATTGTTTGTGGCGGCGACGGCTTTCAGATCACCACGTTTCGCAAGGACATAGAGACCGATGGGCGGCACGCGGTGGTGACGTTTTCACGCAAGATCACCGAGGATGCGTCGCGGCGGGATTTCACCATCAACGCACTTTATGCGACACCCGAAGGTCGCGTGGTTGATCCGCTTGGTGGCCTGCCCGATATTGCCGCGCGTAGGGTGCGGTTCATTGGCCTGCCCGAGGATCGTATACGCGAGGACGGTCTGCGTATATTGCGGTTTTTTCGATTTCATGCGTGGTTCAGCGACCCGTTTGAAGGTATTGATGCTACCGCTCTGGCCGCTTGTGCCGGGCTGGCGGACCAGTTGGCGACCCTGTCAAAAGAGCGGATCGGGGTTGAAATGCGCAAGCTTCTTAGTGCCCCCGACCCGGCGCCAAGCGTTGCTTCTATGTCTGCCACCGGGATATTGGCGCGCCTTTTGCCCGGGGCGAGTGCGGCTGGGTTGGCCCCGCTCGTTCATCACGAGGAAACGGTTGGTCTTTGCGTCGATTGGCTGCGGCGGTTGGCGGTGATTGGTGGGCAAAATATGATGGAAAATTTGCGCCTCAGCAGATCCGAAAATCGGCAGCTTCGCCTTTATCTAACCGAAACCGACAGTTCGCGCTCTCTCGCCGAAATAGCGTTTCGCCACGATGCGAAAACCGCCCAAACGGTCGAGCTTTTGCGCGCAGTTTTATTTGGGCGGGATGTGGCCCCCGACCTGAAAAAGACCACACTGCGCGCCGAAGCCATGTTATTTCCTGTGCACGCGGCGGATTTGGTTGGGCTTTCTGGCGCAGCGATTGGCGCGCGTCTGCATGAGTTACAAGCGCGATGGATTGCCTCCGACTTTCAGCTCAGCAAGCGTGAGTTGTTGAAATAGCCCAAAATTGCCGTCCCCCTTGCGCCAATACACCAGATCATCGTAGTGAA
Organism: uncultured Rhodobacter sp.; assembly: GCA_964413925.1. GTDB lineage: Bacteria > Pseudomonadota > Alphaproteobacteria > Rhodobacterales > Rhodobacteraceae > UBA5972. The sequence goes on from CAYPUW010000096.1 coordinate 1,869, forward strand.
CTCGCGCCTTATGAAAGAACGGGGCGCGCTTGGCGAGTTGGTTGAGTCGCGCGGGGATGTCGAGATCAATGAAAGCAGAAAATGGCTCAATTTACGATCAAGCGGCTGGGGCATCAGGGCAACGGCATCATTGACGGCCTCACGGGTCAAATCTTTGTGCCGTTTTCTTTGCCGGGCGAAGTTGTCGAGGGCGAAGTCGAGGGCGGGCGTATTTTATCGCCGAAAATCATCACCCCCAGTGCGGATCGCGTAAAGCCGCCCTGTTCGCATTTCAAAACTTGCGGCGGCTGCGCGTTGCAGCATGGCTCGAATGAGTTCCTGGCCCGCTGGAAGGTTGAAATGGTCAAGAGTGCGCTGACCGCTCAAGGCATCGAAGTCCCGTTTCACGAGATCAAGACCTCACCCGCCGCCTCTCGTCGTCGTGCAACTCTGGCCGGAACCCGCACCAAAAAAGGGGCGATTGTCGGGTTTCACGGCCGCGCGTCAAACACGGTTATCGACATTCCTAACTGCACCCTTTTGCACCCGGACATAGTGAAAGGTCTGCCGGTGCTAAAAGCGTTAACAATGTTGGGGGCGTCACGTAAGAACCTGATTTCACTGCGGGTTACTCAATCTGACGTTGGCCTTGATATCAGCGTGACGGACGCAAAACAAGCCGATGGTGCGCTTTTGGCCCATCTTGGACAATTGGTCGAGCGCCATAATCTGGCACGCCTTAGCTGGAATGGTCAAGTGATCGCGGCCCGCGTATCTCCTGTTCAGAAGTTTCAAGGTATCGCAGTCATCCCACCGTCTGGCGCATTTTTGCAGGCAACGGTTGCCGGTCAAAACGCCCTCATTGAGAGCGTTAGCAAGGCGGTAGGCAAGGCTTCAAAGATCGTTGATTTATTTGCCGGTTGTGGCACGTTCACCCTGCCATTGGCGCATCAGGCAGAGATGCTGGCGGTGGAGTTTGACCCAGAGGCGCTGGCCTCGCTTGATGCCGCATGGCGCAAAATGCCGGGCTTGAAAGCCATAAGAACCGAGGCGCGAGACCTGTTTCGTCGCCCCCTGCTGGCGGATGAACTGGCCAAGTTTGACGCCGCGATCATTGATCCGCCACGCGCCGGAGCCAAGGCTCAGGTTGAGGTACTGGCCGCCAGCGAACTTGGCCAGATCGCTTTTGTGTCCTGCAATCCGGTGACGTTTGCGCGCGACGCCGCGACCCTGATTGCGGGCGGATACGTGCTTGACTGGGTACAGGTGATCGACCAGTTCCGATGGTCAAATCATGTGGAACTGGTCGCCGGATTTCACCACAAATAACGTGTTAGCTGGCATTTTGGCTCGCCTTGGCGTGTATTTTATCAAGGGCGCGCGCAATCACCACGCCAATCCCGAGGAATAAAACCGCGCTGGCGATGGTGGTCGCATAAAAACCCAACCGCTCCCCCTGAGCCATATCGTTCAAGAACGGATACGGGAAACCACTGGTGGCGCTGCCCAGCGGCAGGTTGTTCATCGGCTGCACAACAAACTCGGTCCACGCGATATAGGCAAAGAAAATCGTCAACGCGACCCCGAGCGAGGCCCAGACGCGCCGGAACACTCCGAGAATGAAAAACGCGTCAAACATCATCAAAATCTGGGTTCCACCATGCAGGTAGTATTCCTGATACCAAGGCATAATATGGTTGCCATTGATCAATGTAGGATCGATGAAAAAGAGCTTCCAATACATGAACGTAATAATCGCGCCGAGCACCACGCTGGCGGAGACAAACGGATTATAGGTCTTGTCGCTGCGCCCCAGCGAAAAGCGCAGCATGAACCAAGCGACCAGCATGTTGGCGGTCAAACCCCAGTTGGTCAGATAGCGAAACTGCCAACCGAATGTGCTGTGGTTGGTGGTGTAAAACAAATCAAGCCAAAACCCGAGGGCCAGTATGAAAACCAGCCACCGATAATAGGTGACGGCTGTTGGCGTTCGCTGTGACATTTTATGTTCCCTATTGGTTTTTTGGGGAACTAAGCACGCATGAAAGGTGCAGGCAATGAAAATTAGGCTCTGAGAGTTCCAACCGAGGCTATTCCCAGAGTTTCCAGAACCTTTTTCTCGATTTCTGGCGCGTTCAGTCCGGCCTGCTCGTACATTCTCGCCGGGGATTTCTGGCTGAGAAAAATATCCGGCAAGACCATCGAGCGGAATTTTATCCCGCGATCAAACACACCTTCATCGGCCAAAAGCTGGGCCACATGACTGCCAAAACCACCAACCGCTCCCTCCTCGATAGTGATCAGCGCCTCGTGATTGGCGGCCAGATCAAGGATTAGATCGCGGTCCAGTGGCTTGGCAAATCTGGCGTCGGCAATGGTCGGCGTGATACCTTTGGCGCGCAGGTTTTCAGCGGCGCGCATAACCTCTTGCAGGCGCGTGCCAAAAGACAGGATCGCCACCTGATTTCCGGTTTGAATAATTCGGCCCTTACCGATTTCCAAGACCTCGCCGCGCTCTGGCAGATCAACCCCAACCCCCTCGCCGCGCGGATATCGAAACGCCGATGGGCGGTCGTTGATCGCGGCTGCCGTGGCCACCATATGCACAAGCTCGGCCTCGTCGCTTGCCGCCATCACCACGAAATCCGGCAGGTTGGCCAGATAGGCGATGTCAAAACTACCCGCATGTGTGGCCCCGTCAGCGCCAACAAGCCCCGCGCGATCAATGGCAAACCGTACCGGCAATTTCTGGATCGCCACATCATGCACCACCTGATCATAGCCCCTTTGCAGGAAGGTCGAATACATCGTGCAAAACGGTTTCATCCCGCCAGCGGCTAGGGCGGCACTAAAGGTCACCCCATGTTGCTCGGCAATTCCCACGTCAAAACAACGGCTTGGGAAGCGTTCGGCGAATAAATCCAGTCCAGTACCGTCAGGCATCGCGGCGGTGATGGCAACGATTTTGTCGTCGCGCGTGGCCTCGTCAATCAGCGCCTGCGCGAAAACCTTGGTGTAGCTCGGCGCGTTTGAGGGTGCTTTCTTTTGCTGGCCCGACACCACGTTGAACTTGGCGACCGCATGAAGCTTGTCGCTGGAGGCCTCGGCGGGCGCATAGCCCTTGCCTTTCTGGGTCACCACATGGATCAGCATCGGGCCGGTCGCGCGCTCTTTTACTGTGCGCAAAACCGCCAGCAATTGCAGCACGTCATGGCCATCTATCGGGCCGACATAGGAAAAGCCCAGCTCTTCAAACAGGGTGCCGCCGACGGTCATGGATTTGACCAGTTCCTTGGCCCGGCGCGCACCCTCCTGAAACGGCTCGGGCAGCAGACTGACGGCGCCTTTTGCCGCCGCTTTCAATTCTTGAAATGGCGCGCCTGAGTAAAGGCGCGAAAGATAGGCCGACATCGCCCCGACCGGCGGCGCGATCGACATTTTATTGTCGTTCAGGATCACAAACAGCCGCTTGCCCAGATGGCCCGCGTTGTTCATCGCCTCATAGGCCATGCCCGCTGACAGGGCACCATCACCGATCACCGCGATTGCGTCACCAAGCCCGTGCTCGGGCGCACCACCCAAATCGCGGGCCACAGCAAAGCCAAGAGCCGCCGAAATCGAGGTCGAACTATGCGCCGCCCCAAACGGATCATAAGCGCTTTCACTGCGTTTGGTAAAACCCGATAGACCATCCTCCTGACGCAAAGTGCGAATACGCGCGCGCCGTCCGGTGAGGATTTTATGGGGGTAGCATTGATGGCCCACATCCCAGATCAGCCGATCTTTGGGGGCCTGAAACACCGCGTGAATGGCGGTGGTCAACTCGACAACGCCAAGACCCGCACCCAGATGCCCGCCTGTGACCGACACCGCCGAAATGGTTTCGGCGCGCAACTCATCAGCCAGCGCGACAAGCTCGGCATCGGAGAACTGCGCCATATCAGATGGGATATTCATCCGGTCCAAGAGTGGCGTGAGGGGTCTGGGTTGGTCAGTCACCGACTAAATTCCTTTGCGATCAGCTAAGCTTATCACATATCCCGATCAATGATAAAGCGCGCAAGATGGCGCAAATTATCGCCCGTGCCGCCGAAAACTTCCAAGCCGTCGCAGGCCTTCTCAATCAGTTGTTCAGCTTTGGTTTTTGCCCCTTCAAGACCCAGCAGAGAAACGAATGTCGCCTTGCCCGCGTCACGGTCCTTTTGCAAGCGTTTGCCCGCCTTGGCCGCATCCCCTTCAACGTCGAGAATGTCGTCGGCGATCTGAAACGCCAGACCTATCGCCTCGGCATAGTCACGCATGGCACCACTGTTGACGTTGCCCATGACCGGCCCGGCCTCGGCGGCCCATCGGAATAAGGCACCGGTTTTATTGGCTTGCAATTCGGTGATCTGGCCAAGATCTAGCGGGGTTTTTGCGGTTTCGGCGGCAATGTCCTGCGCCTGCCCCAACACCATGCCGCGTGCCCCTGCGGCCTCGGCCATCGAGGTGATCAGGCGCAGGCGGATATTGGCATCCGCCGAGGTGCGCGTCGAGGCCAAGACCTCAAACGCCAGCGTTTGCAAGGCGTCCCCGGCCAGAACGGCGGTGGCCTCGTCCCATTTCACATGTACCGTCGGCTTGCCACGCCGCAAATCATCGTCATCCATCGCCGGAAGATCATCATGGACCAGTGAATAGGCGTGGATACACTCCACCGCCGCGGCCGCGCGATCAGCCTGTTGCGGGCGAACGCCATACAGGGCCGAGCCTTCGAGCACCAAAAATGCGCGCAAGCGCTTGCCGCCCGACAGGGCCGCATAGCGCATCGCATCGGAAAGTTCGCTCGCCTCCAACTCGTCAAACAGCGCCACAAGCGTGGCATCCACGCGCGTGGCGTGGTCGGCCAATACCTCCCTGAACATGCCTAGAGCCCTTTGACCGGTTTCAGCCCGTCAGGCTGACCGTCACTGCCAAGTGTGATCTGCGCGACTTTTTCCTCGGCCGACTTTAGCCGTATCTCGCAATGCTTTTTCAAAATCTCGCCACGTTCATAAAGCTGGATCGATTCCTCAAGCGCGACCTGACTACCTTCGAGCTGGCTCACCACGCGCTCAAGCTCGCCCAGTGCATCCTCGAATGTCATTTCGGCAACCGGCTTTTGTGTCATTCGCCATACTCCATCAATACTTTTACATGCGCCGCTGTTGACGACGCCAACGCCGCAAGATCATATCCGCCTTCCAATGTCGAGACCACCCGTCCATTGGCGGTTTTGGCGGCAACGTCACATATCTGCTGCGTCACCCATACGTAATCATCCTCCAGCAGCCTGACACTCGCCAGCGGGTCTTGCCAATGGGCGTCAAACCCTGCCGAGATCAGCACGATTTCCGGCTCAAACTCGCGCAATGCAGGCAGCGCCGTGTCGTGGATATGGCGACGAAAAACATGGCTGCCGGTTTTGGCATCGAGCGGAATGTTAAGAACATTGCCATGCGCGCCGGTCTCAGAGGCCCTACCGCTACCCGGAAAAAGCGGCATTTCGTGGGTAGAGATATAAAGGATGCGCTCGTCGTCCCAGATCAGATTCTGGGTGCCATTGCCGTGATGCACGTCAAAATCAACGACGGCCACACGCGACAGCCCATGCGCGGCAAGCGCGTGTTTGGCCGCAATCGCGATATTGCCAAACAGGCAAAACCCCATCGCCTTGTTTTTCTCGGCGTGATGACCCGGTGGTCGCATGGCGCAAAACGCGTTTTTG
>CAYPUW010000097.1:0-7541 GCA_964413925.1 uncultured Rhodobacter sp.
AGCAACGCGCCAGAGCCGGGGATCGGCGACGACACCCCGACGGCGACCTGCTCGATATTTTCAAGCAGCTTCGCGATGGTGAAAATCAATAATTCTTCCGGCTTATAATCCATTCAAGTCACCACAATGTCGAGATATTCTTCAAATTCTGGCGAAGTTTTTGCGGCCTTAGCATAGGCGGAAAGCGATTGTTTATCAACGTCATAGCTTCCTTCCAACCCCAAAGGCCAAGCGCCGTTTTCAACCCGTGCGAACTTGGTAATATAAAGTGCTGGGATTGTGGCTGGCGCGCGCAAGGGATCGGCCATCAAGTCGCCATCAAATATTTCCTCTACCGTGACCAACGTGGTTTTTGCCGCATGGGCCATGGTCATCAATTCGCGCATTTTGCCGATCCAGATATTGCCAAACCGATCAGCCAGCGGCGCATGAAACAGCGCGATATCAGGCATGATTGCGGGCAGCGTTACGATAGGATCGCCTCCATCGCTCATGGGATTTTCAATCACTCTATAATCGGGGCGAAATCTTAACAAATCAGAGCCGATCAAGCCGCGCATCGGGATAAACGGGATGCCTTTTTCACCCGCTTGCAGTGCCGAAATTATCGCCGGACAGGTCGAGTCCATCAGCCTGATTTCGCCACTCTTTACCGCGTTCACAAACCGCGGCGCCTGCCCGTATTCGTCAAGCGTCACCCCGGCACTTTCCATCGTTGCCACGCAACCAGCCCCGATCAGCATATCTGCCTGAATACCGCTGGTGGGGATGGCAACCAGATGCAAATCACGCAGACCCTTGACGATTATCTCGCGGGTGGCCGCCATCGCCACACCACTGCGCGAGGGCGGAATGGCGATTCTCGCGCCATCGGGGATGACGCTGGCAAGCTCGGCGAGGTCACAAATCGGCATGTTATTCTCCTGAACCGGGCTACTATCGCGCGCAATCAGGATCAACGCAAACCAGCGCTTACCTGTTTGCCCCCGGCACCCATAAAACATCACTTGCGCCGTTGTCATTGGCAATCCGCGCCGCAACAAAAAACCAGTCGCTGAGCCGGTTGAGGTATTTTATTGCCGCCTCGTTAACCACTTCTGTCGCCGCCAGTTCCACCACCAACCGCTCGGCGCGGCGGGTCACGGTACGGCACATGTGCAGATGCGCCGCGAGGGCCGAGCCTCCGGGCAATATAAAACTTCGCAGCGGCGTAAGAACCGCGATCATCTCGTCAATCTCGCCTTCCAAGCGCGCGACTTGCACCGCATCCACGCGCAACGGCGCGATCTCCGCCTCGTCATTGCCCTCAGGACGGCAAAGATCGGCCCCCAGATCAAACAAATCGTTCTGGATCAACGACAACAGCCGATCCGCCTCGCCAGCCGCTGACAGCCGCGCGATCCCCAACACACTATTCAATTCGTCAATCGTACCATAAGCCGACACCCGCACTGCCTGTTTTGGCACCCGCTCGCCATTTCCCAGCGCGGTCATTCCTTTGTCACCGCCTTTGGTGTAGATTTTGTTAAGAACGACCAAGAATTACCCCCCTTGCCGCCGAAAATAGACATAGATCAGGATCAGGATCACCGCCACAAGCTGCGCCGCAATCCGCGCACGCATCAATTTATTGGAGTATTTAAGCCGAAATTCCGGCCCACGGGTAAAGCTGAACAGCCCGGCGATCAGGATAACGGCAACCAGCCCAATGGCGGCCAGCACGATGTAAAACAGCGGATCGACGGTCATGATGTTTTCCTTTGCAGCTTAACCCTTGGACAGGATCATATCTGACAGGCGGGTTGGCAAGAGGCGACGGATAAAATTCGCCATATAGGTGGGAGTGGTGACAAAATAACGCGGCTTGGGGCGCGAGCTTTCCAGCGCATGGATCAGCTTTTGGGTCACGGCAGAAGCGGGTAGCTCAAAGCGATCTTTCGTGGTCCCCGCCGCTTGCAAACGCGGGATAAGCTGGTCGCGATAAACAGCACTGATGGCCGAGTTTTCCCAGTCGATCCATTTTTTGAACTCCAGACGGGCATTCTTGCGAAAATCAGAGGTTATCGGTCCCGGTTCGATTAAAACTACTTTAATATCAGTATCTTGCAGCTCCATTCTAAGCGTATCACTAAGACCCTCCAGCGCGTATTTCGTCGCCACATAGGCCCCGCGCCAGCGCGCAGGAACGAATCCCAGAACCGACGAGCATTGCACGATTCGCCCGTAACCTTGCGCGCGCATGGTCGGGATCAGACGGATGGTAAGGTCATGCCAGCCGAGGAAATTGGCCTCAAATATCGTGCGCATCGCCGCGCGCGACAGATCCTCGACCGCGCCCGGAATGGCGTAGGCCCCGTTGTTAAAAAGCGCGTCAAGCGTGCCGTGCGTACGCTGCAAAACCTCGTCAACGGCGGCCTTTATGCTGGCCTCGTCCTCGTAATCGAGGCGAAAACTCTCTAAACCCTCGCCGCGCAACCGCGTACAATCAGCCTCGGCGCGGCAAGTCGCAAACACCCGCCAGCCACGCGCCGCCAACGTCTTTGCCGCGTCATAGCCCATGCCGGTTGAGCAGCCGGTGATCAGGATGGTTCTGTCGCGCATGCTTTCGCTCCGGTTCAAGTACCGCCCGTCATAGCCGCGCCCGCCCGTCGCATCAAGCGGGGTGATCGCAGGCGCGTTTTCGCGCTGGACCCGATTTCATCAACCCATTACACCCCCCATCATGGCTGACCAAAACGACAATTCGCCCAAGGGCTTGACCGTGACCGAGCCGCTTCGCCGCGCAATTGGCGAGCGGTATTTGCAATATGCGCTCTCCACCATCATGCACCGCGCGCTGCCAGATGCGCGCGATGGCCTCAAGCCCGTGCATCGACGCATTCTTTATGCCATGCGCGAACTTAAACTGGCCTCAAATGGCGGTTTTCGCAAATCCGCCAAGATTTCCGGCGACGTGATGGGCAATTACCACCCCCATGGCGATCAGGCGATTTACGACGCGCTTGCTCGTCTGGCGCAGGACTTCAACGTCCGCTACCCGCTGGTCGACGGGCAGGGGAATTTCGGCAATATCGACGGCGATAACCCCGCCGCTGCGCGCTACACCGAGGCGCGCATGACCGAGGCCGCCGAGGCCTTGCTTGAAGGTCTGGCCGAGGACGCGGTTGATTTTCGCGACAATTACGACGGCTCCCTGACCGAGCCTGTGGTTCTTCCCGCCGCCTTTCCCAACCTCCTCGCCAACGGCTCCAGCGGTATCGCTGTTGGCATGGCCACCAATATTCCCCCTCATAATATCGGCGAGCTTTGCAACGCCGCGCTCCACTTGATCAAATCGCCAAACGCCCATGACGAAACCTTGATGGAGCATGTTCCCGGCCCGGATTTCCCCACTGGCGGTATCATAATCGAGCCGCGTGAAAATATCCTTAACGCGTATCGCACCGGGCGTGGCTCGATCCGCCTGCGCGCCCGTTGGCAAATCGAGGAGCTGCCGCGCGGCATGTGGCAAATCATCGTCACCGAAATTCCCTATCAGGTGCAAAAATCCCGTCTGATCGAGAAAATCGCCGAGATTATTCAACTGAAGAAAATCCCGATCTTGGGCGATGTGCGCGACGAAAGTGCCGAGGATATTCGCCTTGTGCTGGAGCCGCGCAACAAATCCGTCGACCCCGCCGTACTGATGGAGGCCCTGTTTCGCCAGTCCGATCTTGAGGTCAGGTTCGCGATGAATATGAACGTGCTGATCGACGGGCTGACCCCCAAGGTTTGTTCGCTCAAAGAGGTTCTGCGCGCCTTTATCGACCACCGCCGCGACGTGCTCGCCCGCCGCTCACGCCACCGTCTGAACAAAATCGACCATCGCCTTGAGGTGTTAGAGGGCTATATTATCGCCTTTCTTAACCTTGATCGCGTGATCGAGATTATCCGCAATGAAGACGCGCCAAAACCCCTGATGATGGCCGAGTTTGACCTCACCGATACCCAAGCCGAGGCGATCCTCAACATGCGCCTGCGCAGCCTGCGCCGCCTTGAGGAAATCGAGCTGAAGCGCGAGCACGAGGGGCTGCTGGTTGAGCGTGCCGCTCTGGAAGACCTCTTGGCCGACGAGGCTTTGCAATGGGCGCGCATATCCGAACAACTGCGCGAAACCCGCAAGAAATTTGGCGCGAATTCCCCCAATGGCGCGCGCCGCACCGACCTGACCGACGCCCCCCAAATCGAAGAAGTCCCGCTTGAAGCGATGATAGAGCGCGAGCCGATTACTATCGTTTGCTCCAACATGGGTTGGATCAGGGCGATGAAAGGCCATATGGCGCTTGATACCGCGCTCAAGTTCAAGGATGGCGACGAGGGCCGGTTTATTTTGCACGCCGAGACCACCGACAAGCTGATTCTGTTTGGCTCAAACGGGCGGTTTTATACCCTGACCGCGGCCTCCCTACCCGGTGGGCGCGGCATGGGAGAGCCGGTGCGCCTGATGGTCGACCTCCCAAACGAGGCCGAGATTGTTGATCTGTTCCTGCACGTTGCCGGGCGCAAATTGCTGGTCGCCTCCAGCGCTGGCGACGGCTTTATTGTCGCCGAGGACGAGGTGATCGCGCAAACCAAAAACGGGCGGCAGGTGTTGAATGTCAAAGGCAAAACCATCGCGAAAATCTGCAAACCCGTGACCGGAGATCATGTGGCGATCGTCAGCGAGAACGGCAAGTTCCTGATATTCGCGCTATCCGAACTGCCCGAAATGACACGCGGCAAAGGTGTCAGGTTGCAAAAATACAAATCCGCCCGCAGCGCCCAAGGCACACTTGATCTGGATGGCGGACTTTCCGACCTCACCACGTTCGATCTGGCCGAGGGTTTGAGCTGGCCCATGGGAGGCGGCAAAACCCGCCGCGAGAGCGATCTCGCCGACTGGCTGGGCAAACGCGCCGGTGTCGGCAAACGCCCGCCTTATGGGTTCCCGCGCAATAACCGGTTCGGATAACGTGATCTTAACCTTTTGTTAATATTGACTAAAATAGTGTTATTGCGATTGATAATTGGTAAAAGTGTTTCGCGCGCGAAACAATTGGCGGCTAAGCTGTTGTTATCGTTGAGTGGGAGTTTCAAAGCGCACCCCAAATTAGATGTCTGTTAAAACCCCCACTTTCCTTTTACCACGACCCCGCTATTGTCTGCCCCACAAAACGCCAAACTGATTGCCCCACCGATTGCCCCATGGAAAACCACACCCTCAAAACCGATTACGCCGGAAAACGCGGCGCGCTGTTTAAGCTGGCGATCAAAACCAGCGCGCTCACCGTGTTGACGCTGGGAATTTACCGCTTCTGGATGAAGACCCGCCTGCGCCGGTTTTACTGGTCCGCCATTCGCCCCGGCGGCATCCCGCTCGAATATACCGGCACCGGCGTGGAAAAGCTGATGGGATTTCTGGTCGCCGTGGTGTTTTTGTCGTTTTATATCGGCGTCGTAAACCTGCTATTGGTGTTTGTGTCGTTCTCGCTCGTCAACAACAACATTGCCGCCTACGCCCTCTCGTTCGTTGGCCTGATTCCGATCTATTTCTATGCCCAATACCGCGCCCGCCGCTACGTTCTGGCACGTACCCGTTGGCGGGGAATGCGGTTCGGGATCGAGGCCGCCGCGTGGCCCTACGCATGGCGCGCCATGTTGCACTGGCTGGCAACCATCCTCACACTGGGCTTGCTGTTGCCGCGACAAATCTTCTGGCTGGAGAAATTTCGCGTTGATCGCACTTGGTTTGGCGACCAAAAATTCACCCAAGAGGGGCGCTGGACCCAGCTTTTACCCATCGCGACCCACATGTATATCGGCATCGGCCTTACCGTCACCGCCACGGCAGGGCTGTGGGTATCCCAAGCCGCAGCCTCGCTGTTTTTGCTATCGGTGTCGTGGTTATTTTTCGGCTTTGTACATTTTCAAATCCAGTCGTTTCACCTTCTGGCTTGCGAAAAACGACTGGGCGCACATATCCGGTTTGTCGCCGAGCCTCGCACTTGGCGCATAATCCGCATCTATATTTTTGGCGGTCTGCTGATCTGGCTGAGCCTTCTGGCCGTGCTGGTCGGGCTAGGGCTGATTGTGGGTTTGGTGGTCTCACAAGTGGGACCGGAGGTGTTTTCAGCACAAAACCTCCAAGGCATGTTTGCCGATGGCACCGCGTCAAAACCGTTGGTTGTTGTCGCTTCCATCGTCACCTATTTCGGGTTTTTCATCTTTAGCGGCGTGCTGGTGCAAATCTTCATCACCATGCCGAAACTGGCCCATTATGCACAGACCGTCACGATCCATAATACCGCCGAGCTGGCGCAATTCCGCCAAAGACCGCGTGACGAGATGTCCGGGGCCGAAGGCTTTGCCGAAGCGCTTGATATCGGAGCGGCCATATGACTGACACGCCACAAACCCGCATTTTCGCCGACTATATGGACGGCGCGCGCGCGCGCCTGATCCGGGTCAGCTTGCGGGTCGATGGCGAGGCGGCGACGGGTGCGCTGTGGCTCGAACTTCCCGACGGCAAGCCGCCGGTTCGCTGGGCGCTGAGCGAGTTGCGCCGTGTTCCCGATCAGGCCGACAGAGCTTCGGTTGTCCTTGGACGCAAGGGCGATGACCCCGCCCGCCTGAAGCTGAGCGACCGTGACATGGCCCTTTATCTTTCCTCGATCTGCCCGGATATTTCGCGCGCCGACAGCACCCCAAGCCGCTGGCGCAAGCTTGTCGTTCTCTTTAGCGCAGCGGTGGCCTCGGTCGCGCTGATCGTGTTCGTTCTGGTGCCGGTTCTGGCCGATCAGTTGGCGCTGATCCTGCCAACCAAAGGCGAACAGGCCTTGGGGGATGCGACCTATCAGCAGATCCGTCAGGCGCTTGGCAAAGACGCAAATACCGCCGCGTGGGAGTGTAATAATCCCGCAGGGATCAGTGCGCTTAACAAAATGATGACCCGACTTCAGGTCGGCAGTAACCTGCCTTACGACATCCGCCTGCATGTGCTCGACCACAAAATGGTCAACGCGTTTGCCCTGCCGGGAGGCCATATCGTGCTGTTTCGCGGCTTGCTGAAAAACGCCAAATCCCCCGAAGAAGTGGCGGGCGTGATCGGTCACGAAATGGGCCATGTGGAAAGCCGAGACCCCACGCGCCTCGCCCTCAGATCAGCAGGCTCGATCGGGGTCTTGGGGCTGATGTTCGGCGATTTCGCCGGCGGAGCTGCCGTGCTGTTTCTGACCGAACGGCTTATTTCCGCGCAATATTCCCAAGGGGCAGAGGCGCGCGCCGATATTTACAGCCAGAATTTGCTCAAGGCCACCGGCCTGCCCTCGGCCCCGCTCGGCAATTTTTTCTTGCGTCTGAAGGCCAAATATGGCGACGCAACGGGATTTGCCTCGCACATGGCCAGCCACCCTGATTTGCAGGGCCGCGCCGACAAGGCTCGGGCGGCCGACACGGTTGGCGACAAGTTCGTGCCGGTTCTAAACGCGCTGGAATGGCGCGATTTACAAGCGATTTGCAAATAG
>CAYPUW010000098.1:0-7402 GCA_964413925.1 uncultured Rhodobacter sp.
GCATCATGTCTTGAAAGGGAAAACTCCGATGGAGTACCTTCAAATCACTCAAGCCGAAGCCGTGTGAGTCTTAAAGCACCTGAACTTATACACCTATTTCTTATTGGTGTACATATGAACAAAAACGCGTAAAATCCGACTTGCAAGCAGTTGAACCCAAACAACCCGAGGCGCATTTTGGCAGAAATAATCATCCGAAAACAAACCACCACGATCGAAGAGATTTTCCACGAGGGCGGGCGCGCGCCGGAAATTCCGTTGAGACGCGGCGCGATATTGTCGGTGATCACCAACCCTTTTGCCGGAGGCTATGAGCCTGATATCGCGTGGTTTATGGAGGAATTGAAACCGCTCGGGCTGGATATGGCCAAGCGCCTGATCGCGGCACTTGGCGGGCGCGACAAGATTGAAAGTTACGGTAAAGGCGCGATTGTCGGTGCGGCGGGCGAGCTTGAACATGGCGCTCTTTGGCACGTTCCCGGCGGCTATGCCATGCGCGAAACATTGGGCGGTGCCATGGCGATTGTGCCGTCGGCCAAAAAAGTCGCGGCACTTGGCGCGACGCTGGATATCCCGATCACCCATATTCAGGCCTCCTATGTGCGCAGCCATTTTGACGCGATGGAGATCCACTGCGCCGACGCGCCGCGCGCAGACGAGTTGCTGTTGGCGTTGGTCATGTCCACGGGTCCGCGTATTCACGCCCGCGTTGGTGGTCTGGCGGCGGGCGACGTGGTGGGCAAAGACGGGCTGCGATGACAGGCATGGCCCAAGCTGGCCTAACATTATTTGTTTGACAACGAACAAATAATAGCCGCGAATAGCAAGATGAGTCTTTAGCTGGTCCACGCGAGTTTACCAGAAAACACGAGGCGATAGGACCATGCCGCAGACAGGCGCAAAACCGCGCAATATTCTCCACGCCCGGCCAACCGATACCTTGCGGCTATCGGCCATTGGGCGGGCATGCGCGGCGGTCAGCACCTCTGGCGCTCAGGCAAACTGGCTGATCGAAGGCGCGCGTTTGCATCTCAATCATGGCCCGATAGATTTGCTACTGGATGTGGCCGGTCCGCGCAGTGCACGGCGCGCGGCGCTTGAGCGTGCATGCAGCGCATTTGATGGCTTGCTGGCGGGCTTGATGTCTGAAATCAAGCTGCTTCGCGCGCCTTTTCGCGTGGATACACCCCTCGCGACCGGCCCGGTTGCGCGCCGGATGCTTGCCAGTCTTCAGGGCTATGAGGATGAGGCCATGACCCCGATGGCGGCGGTCGCGGGGGCGGTTGCCGATCATATTCTGGCCACCATGCGCCGCACCGCAGGGCTGGAATTTGCCAGCGTCAATAACGGGGGCGATATTGCGTTTTGGCAAGGCGCGCGACCAACGTTCAAGATCGGTATCGTGTCGAACCCGCGAACGGGGGCACAGGCCGGTGCCATTTCGCTCACGCCCAAGGATAATATCGGCGGTATCGCCACCAGCGGTTGGCGGGGCCGCAGCTTCTCGCTCGGGATCGCGGATGCTGTCACGGTTCTGGCCAAAGATGCCGCCGCCGCCGATGTTGCCGCCACGCGGATTGCCAATGCGGTCGATCTGCCCCACCATGAGGCGATCACGCGCGTCCCCGCCTGCGAACTTGCCCCCGACAGCGATCTTGGCGCGCGGTTGGTGGTCACCGATGTGGGCAAGTTGAACCAGCGCGAGGTCGGTTTGGCCTTGTCGGCAGGCGCAAGCGTTGCCACCGCACTCGTCGCGCGGGGATCTGTGGCAAGCGTTTTTCTGTGTCTGGCCGGACATATCCGCGTCATCGGCCAGCCAAGCAACATTTTGACCTGAGGAGACACCCGCATGGGCACTGCTAAAATCCGAAAAATCATTACCACGGTTGAAGATACCAAGATCGAGATGGGGCGCATCATATCCCCGCCCACCCGTCGAGCGGTCGCGGTCGCGGTGATCGAAAACCCGTTGACCGGGCGATATATCGAGGATCTGGAGCCACTGATGGTAATCGGCGAGGAGCTTGGCGCGCTGCTCGGGCAACGCTGCATTGACGCGCTGGGGATCAAACCAAGTGAGGCGCAAAGTTACGGCAAGGCGGCGATGGTTGGCGAGGATGGCGAGCTTGAACATGCCGCCGCGATCCTGCATCCGCGCCTTGGCAAGCCTTTGCGCGCGGCGGTTGAAAAGGGGGCAGCACTGGTGGCCTCCAACAAGAAACGCGGCGGCATGGGCCATCCGCTGGACGTGCCGCTCGGCCATAAGGACGCGGCTTATGTACGCTCGCATTTTGACGGGATGGAAGTCTCGGTCAACGATGCTCCGCGCGCGAACGAGATTTTGGTGGCGGTGGCAGTTACTGACTCGGGCCGCCCGCTGCCTAGGGTCGGGGGCTTGCTGCATGAGGATGCGATTGGCAAGGACGGGCTACGCTGATGACACAGGATATAAAAACCGACGTTTTAATCATTGGCGCGGGGCCGGTTGGCCTGTTTGCGGTGTTTGAGCTGGGCTTGCTGGGGCTGTCGGCGCATCTGGTTGACGTGCTGGATCGCCCTGGTGGTCAATGCGCCGAGCTTTACCCCGAAAAGCCGATCTATGACATTCCCGGTGTGCCGGTGATTTCCGGCGACGAGTTGACGCAAAACCTGATGGCGCAGATCAAACCTTTCAAACCTGAGTTCCATTTTCAACAGATGGTGACCAGCGTTTCAGGCGATGTTAAAACCGGCTTTCACATCACCACCGATCAGGGGCAGAGCTTTCACGCCAAGGTGGTGGTGATCGCGGCGGGGGGTGGCTCTTTTCAGCCCAAGCGCCCACCGATCAAGGGGATCGAACCCTACGAGGGAACCTCGATCCACTACTCGGTGCGCCAGCGCGAGATTTTTCGCGACCGCGATTTGCTGATCGTTGGCGGGGGTGATTCAGCGCTGGATTGGAGCCTCGATCTGGCCTCGATTGCACGGCGAATTACGCTGGTTCATCGCAGGCCAGAGTTTCGCGCCAGCCCCGATAGTGTCACCAAAATGAGGGCGCTGGTCGAGGCCGGAAAGATGGACTTCTTGATCGGACAAGTGCGCGATCTAAAAGGCGAAGACGGGCAGCTCAGCGAGGCCAGCATCGCGGTGGCCGACGAGGAGATCACCGTGGCTTGCGATGCATTATTGCCATTTTTCGGCCTGACGATGAAGCTCGGGCCGGTGTCGGAGTGGGGCTTGGAGCTTGAGAAAAACCTGATCACGGTCGACACCGCCAAATTCGCCACATCGCGCGCAGGCGTGTTTGCGATTGGCGATATCAACACCTATCCTGGCAAGCTAAAGCTGATTCTGTCGGGTTTTCACGAGGCGGCTTTGATGTCCCAAGCGGCCAAGGCGATTGTGCATCCTGACGAGCGGGTGGTGTTTCAATACACGACCTCGTCGTCAAAGTTGCAGAAAAAGCTCGGGGTGATCTGAGCATGGTCGCTGCGCCAAAATTGATCCGTCCTGCCAGTCTTGACGCGGCGTTGGCGGTGCTGGATCGGGGTGCGGTGAATATTCTGGCCGGAGGCACCGATTTTTTCCCCATGCAGATGGACATCGCAAGCGTCGCGGCGATGGATCTGTCGCGCTTGCCTGAATTGGGCGCGATTACCGATCTGGGCGCGCATTGGCGCATTGGCGCGGCGGTGACATGGGCGCAGTTAATTGCGGCGCATTTGCCGCCCGCGTTTGATGGGCTAAAGGCGGCGGCTCGGCAAATTGGCTCGGTGCAAATTCAAAATACGGCCACTTTGGTCGGCAATATTTGCAACGCCTCTCCTGCTGCGGACGGGGTGCCGGCATTGCTAACGCTGGAGGCGGCGGTCGAGATCAGGTCGCTTAATGCTGTGCGCCAGATGCCGTTGCAGGCGTTTATCACCGGCGTTCGCAAAATCTCTCTTGATGCCGATGAACTGGTCACAGCGATTATAATTCCGAAATCGGCCTGCCTTGGTCAAAGCGCGTTTGAAAAGCTGGGGAGCAGGCAATATCTGGTGATCTCGATTGTCAGCGTTGCGGTGCGTCTGGTGGTGGATGATGGCGGGGTAATCCAGTTGGCGCGGGTCGCGGTGGGGTCTTGTTCGCCGGTTGCTTGCCGTTTGCATGATCTTGAGGCGGGTTTGCTCGCCACCAAAGCTGGGGAAATATCGCGCGTGGTCAAGGCCGCAGATTTCACGCCGCTTTCCCCGATTTCCGATGTTCGCGCCTCGGCCACATATCGGTTGGAAGCCGCGCGCGAGATGGTTGCCCGAACGCTGGTTCGGTGCCTGCAAGAAAGGTCGGATCATGATTGAGCGCAGCCATTTCACCCTGAACGGAACCATGGTGGATTTCGAGGCGGATCAACTGGCACGTCTCTCAAGCTTGCTGCGCCGCGACCTTGACTGCAAAGACGTCAAAATCGGCTGTGACGCTGGGGATTGCGGCGCTTGCACGGTGCTGCTGGATGGTCAGCCGGTTTGTGCCTGCATCACGTCGACCTCGCAAATCGAGGGTCGAAAGGTCGAGACTTTGTCGGGCCTGATCGTACATGAACCTTTGGCGCAAAAGCTGTCGCAAGCGTTTTTGCGCGAGAATGCTGCCCAATGCGGGATTTGCACGCCCGGCATGATGGTGTCGGCAGTCGCGCTATTACGCCAGATACCAAAACCGAGCGAGGCCGAGGTGATGGACGCGCTCGGCGGGGTGCTGTGTCGTTGCACGGGCTATCGCAAAATCATCGCGGCGGTGATGGATATCGAGACTCCGATCAGGACGGGCGCGGGCGCGGTTGGCACGCCCTTGGTCAAGCTTGACGGGGCGGCAAAAGTCTCGGGGACCGAGCGGTTTTCCGATGATATTGCCCCGCCGGATGCGCTGGTTTTGCGCATCATCCGCTCGCCCTATTTTCACGCTGATTTCGCGTTTGGTGATCTGGCAGGCTGGCAGCGCAGACATGGCCTTGATCTAATTTTGACAGCGGCGGATATCCCCGGCACTAACCTCTTCGGCGTCATCCCCGGCTTTATCGACCAGCCAGTTTACGGCGAGGGGACCGCGCGTTTCAAGGGCGAGGCGGTGGCCTCGGTTATCGGCGCAGCCCATGTGATCGAGGCGCTTGATCTGGCCGAGTTTCCCGTCATCTGGACCGAGCGCTCGTATGCCCTAACGCCCACGCTCGCCAAGGAGGCATCACCCCTGCACCAAGGGCGCGCGCGCAATATCATGTGTCGCGGGCTGGTGTCGCGCGGCGATACCAAGGCGGCACTGGCGACGGCGGACATCACCGCTCAGGGGCAGTTTTCCACCGGCTTTATCGAGCACGCCTATATCGAGCCGGAGGCCGGTTATGCCACCTTCAATAATGGCCGCATCAGCGTTCATGGCGGCACCCAAGCGCCGGTGATGAACCAAGAGGCCCTTGCCAAAATCCTCGCGCTGCCCCTGCGCGATGTGCGTATTTGCCCATCTGCGACTGGTGGGGGTTTTGGCTCCAAGCTTGACCTCTCTTATCAGCCGCATGTGGCGCTGGCGGCGCTGAGGCTGGGGCGTGCTGTGCGTGTGACCTATACGCGTGCTGAGTCCATGGCCTCGACCACCAAGCGGCATCCGTCCAAGATCACCATCAAGGCGGGTTGTTCTCGCGACGGGCGGCTGGTCGCGTTTGAGTTTGACGGTACATTCAACACCGGCGCTTATGCGTCTTGGGGACCGACAGTTTCCAATCGGGTGCCGATCCATGCGGGTGGGCCGTATGTGCATCAGAACTATGTGGCCCGCACCGAGGCGGTTCATACCAATTGCGCCCCCGCTGGCGCGTTTCGCGGCTTTGGCGTGCCCCAAGCGGCGATTGCGCAAGAGCAGGTGTTTGACGATCTCGCCCAACAGCTTGGCATGGACCGGCTGGAGTTTCGGGTATTGAACGCGCTCGATAACGGCCAGCCGACCACGACGGGGCAGGTGTTTGACGGCGCGGTCGGGATTAAACCTTGTTTTGAGGCTTTGCGCGGTGACTGGATCAAGGCGCTGGCGCGGGCCGATGATTTCAACCAGCGCGGCTCGGACCAGCCCTTGCGCAAAGGTGTCGGCATTGCCGCCGGTTGGTATGGCTGTGGGAACACGTCCTTGCCCAACCCCTCGACCATTCGTTGCGGGGTCAGTGCCGAGGGCGCGCTTTATCTGCATCAGGGCGCACAGGATATTGGCCAAGGCTCCAACACCGTGATCGCGCAGATATTTGCCGAGGCGCTGGGCTGTGATATCGCCCATGTGCGCCTTATTGGCGGGGATACGGATATTACGCCGGATGCGGGCAAAACTTCGGCCTCGCGCCAGACTTATGTGAGCGGCAATGCGGCGCTGTTGTCGGCGCAGGCGTTGCGCGCACAGATATTGCGGCTGGTCAATTGTCAGGACGGTCGGCTCTCGTTCTCGCCCGGTGAGGTGATCGTGACCACCCTTGACGGTCAGAGCCATCGCGCGCGTCTGACTGACTTGCCGCTTGTGTCAGACGACTATGTTCTGGAAGCGATCGAGAGCTATGATCCCCCGACCTCGCCGCTTGATAAGAACGGCCAAGGTGTGCCCTATGCGGTGTTTGGCTATACCGCGCATATGGTTGAGCTGACGGTGGATATCGCCCTTGGCACGATCACGATTGACCATATCCACGCCGCCCATGACGTTGGCCGCGCGATCAATCCCGCGCAGATCGAAGGGCAGATCGAGGGCGGTGTTGCCCAAGGCATCGGTTTGGCCCTGATGGAAGAGTTCATACCGGGGCGCACAGAAAACCTCCATGATTACCTGATCCCGACCATAGGTGATATACCGCCGGTAACCTCGCATATTATCGAGATCCATGACGATCACGGCCCTTACGGGGCCAAGGGTCTGGGCGAGCATGTGCTGATCCCGACCGCACCTGCCATCCTCAATGCCATCCGCCACGCAACCGGCGCTTGCCCTCATGATTTGCCCGCCACACCGGACAAGGTTCTGGCGGCGATCAAACTGGCCGAGGGAGGGGAAATCTGATGGTTCGCCAAACCGTAACCGAGGCCAAAAATGGCAAAATCCGCTGTGATGCCTGTCCGGTGATGTGCTTTATCGCCAATGGCCGCTCTGGCGCATGTGATCGCTATGCCAACGACGGCGGCGACCTCGTGCGCCTTGATCCCTTCACCATATTGGAGCGAACCGAGCAGGCCGACGGGCAGATCGTGCCGTTTTTAGAGGTAGAAAAGGCCGGCGAATGGGACGGCGATATCCTGCAAGGCACACGGCCTTTTGTCACCGCAGTCGGCGCGGGGACCACCTATCCCGATTACAAACCGGCGCCCTTTATTGTCAGCCAACAGCATGACGGGGTTGATATGGTGACGGTCGTGACCGA
>CAYPUW010000099.1:0-1886 GCA_964413925.1 uncultured Rhodobacter sp.
CATGCAATTTTTAGTGGCTGTGTTGCTGTTTCAAGAGAAATTGACCATCTGGCACATTTTGAGTTTCGGCATGATCTGGATCGCGCTGGCGTTTTACTCGCGCGCGGGTTTGCGGCGTGGTAAATAGCTGAGCAGGCGGTCTTCAAGCTCGGCTACGGTTTGAACCACAGTTATGTGATCACAAAAATCAGTATCTGCAAAACCCTGTGTAATCAGATGGTCGAGCATTGATATAAGAACGTCCCAGTACCCATTGATATTCAACAGATAAATGGGTTTACTATGTAGCTTTAAATGCCGCCAGGTCACCACCTCAAAAAACTCGTCCAGCGTGCCAGCCCCACCGGGCAGGATGACGATTGCATCTGAATTCATGAACATGACCTTTTTACGCTCATGCATGGTTTGTGTGATCACAAAATGGGAAATATCGCGTTTTCCGACCTCATGGCCCATCAGATGTTCGGGGATCACGCCGAAAGTCTCGCCACCAAGGGCCTGCGTTGCGCGTGCAACCTCTCCCATTAAGCCCACATCGCCGGCGCCGTAAACCAAGCGCCACTTGCGGCGTGCCAGAACCTCGCCTAGATTTCGCGCTGCTCGGCCAAAATCTGCATCGCTCCCCATACGCGATCCGCAAAAGACACAGACGGAAGAACTGGTCAAAAACTTGTCGGTTTGAAAAGAATCCGGCATATCCAGCACCTTTTACTGTTTATTAATGGAAAATGCTTATCGGAGTTGTTATCATCTGGGCAAGGCGTGATCTCTGCCAGGATCGCAATTGATTTGGGGCAGATGCGCGCAGTCTAGGGCGGGCAGTGATGGCATTTTTTGCAGGATTAAATTCAACGGGAACGCTGGCAATCGGCGGGGCCTTGGTGGTTTCGGTGGTGGTCGGCGTGGTTGTTGTGCGACAGAACTCGGGCGACTCACCGGTTGTGGGCGGGGTGCCCGCGCAGATGTTGGCACCATCGGTTCCGACAACGCCAGTGCGCAAGACGGCGACATTACCCAGCCAGACGACATTACCCAGCCAGACGACGCTCACCAGTCCGCCTGCCGGTTCGACCCCCAACTCGAGCACAGCATCGGCGACCAGCAAAGCTACTAGCAAAACGATCGCCAGCAAGACGGCAACCAGCGACACGTCCGTTAGCAAGACGACTAGCAAGACACCAACCAGCGACACGGTGGCATCTTCGACATCCAGCAAAACGACACCCGCTGCGCCCGTGCTTTCGTTGCTTGCACCTATTGCCGGGACCAATTCCGGTGCGCTTGGCTCACTGCCTTCGTCTGATCAAAAGAGCCTCGCTCTCGGAACGTCCCACGACACAAGTGTTGCCACGCCGCCAATCGGTGGTCGCATTGTCGCGCGGCTTGATCCGGCACCTCAGATCAACGTCAACACCGCTCCGCTCAGCAAACCAAAAATAGGCAAGACCGCAACTACGCCCGCCCCAAAGAGCAAGCTGCGGTTTGATGTGGTGCGCGTTGACAAAGTTGGCTCAGCGGTGGTCGCAGGCAAGGCCATCCCCGGTCGGACGGTTAATATTTTGGTTAATGGCACGCAGATTGCGCAGGTAAAGGCCGATCAGAGCGGCAGTTTTGTTGCCCTGTTTGATCTGCCCAACAGTCAAACCCCGCAGGTGATAACGCTGACGAGCCAAGGCAATAACGGCATCAAGACCCGCTCGTCGGATCGTGTGCTGGTAATGGGCCGCGCCGTGGTTGCGCCGGTTATCGCCGGCAAGGCGACTACAACGGGTGCGACTGTGGCCACGACTACGAGCACGATTACGGGTACGACTGCAGGCACCGGCAATTCCGCCACGACTATAGCCGAGGCGACCACGAGCCAAAATTTAGGCCAGAATTTAGGC
>CAYPUW010000099.1:1986-7357 GCA_964413925.1 uncultured Rhodobacter sp.
CAAACTGCCAAACCCGAGGCCGCTCCTGCCGTCATTATCGCCACAGACGAGGGCGTCAAAGTGGTGCAGCCGACCCAAATGGCGCAAACCACGCCGCAGATATCGGCGAATGTAACCATTGATCTGATCTCTTATGACAGCAAAGGCGAGGTGGTTCTGACTGGCCGTTCCAAGCCCGGACAACATGTGCGGGTCTATGTGGATGGCAAGCCAGTCAAAACCCAGGCGGTGGCCCCTGATGGAACGTGGCAATTGTCGTTGCCTGAGGTTGACGCAGGACGATATACCCTGCGGGTTGACGAGATCGACAGTTCGGGGAAGGTCACTTCGCGCATCCAAACGCCGTTTCAAAAAGAGTTCGCTGACAGCGTTAAACGTGTGGCCAGCAATGGAAGTCTCGATGGCAGCTCTGGTGCGGCCGGAGTACCCCCGGTACAAAAAGTCACCATCCAGCCCGGCGCAACCCTATGGGCGCTGGCAGAGGCCAATTATGGGCAGGGCCGTCTCTATATGCAGATATTCAATGCCAACAGAGACTTTATCCGCGACCCGGATTTGATCTATCCCGGCCAAATATTCACTATTCCTAATTAACCCCTCTGGTTATCCTGTGGTCCCGACCCTATTTAGGTGGGTCAGGGGGCCTATATGAGCAGCAAAGACATGCAATCGACGCTTGATCGAAAAAGCGGCAAGCGCACTATTCGAAAAGTTATCCCGTATCTTTGGCCCCATGAGCCGGGATATAAATGGGTGAAATGGCGCGTGGTTATTTCGATGCTGTTTCTGACCGTCTCCAAGGTCATTTCCGTGATAACGCCGTTCTTTTATAAAGGAGCGGTCGACGCACTTGCGCCTGCTGGTGGCAAGGATGTCGCGGTGTTCATGCTGGTCGCCGGTGCGGTTGGTCTGACGGTTGCTTACGGCGTTGCGCGTTTGATGAATGTGGGCTTTCAGCAATTGCGCGACGCGGTTTTTGCCCGTGTGGCCCAGCGCGCGTTGCGCCGGTTGGCGTTGGAGACGTTTCAACATATGCACGCGCTTTCCTTGCGCTATCATATTAGCCGCAAGACCGGCGGTCTCAGCCGGATTATCGAGCGCGGGGTCAAGGGCGTTGAGTTTCTGTTGCGCTTCATGCTGTTTTCCATCGGCCCGCTCGCACTTGAGTTGCTGTTTATCTCGGTGATTTTATACACGGTTTTTGATGTCTGGTATCTGGTCGTGGTGATGAGCGTCATTGCCGTTTACATCTGGTTTACCTTCAAGGTGACCGAGTGGCGGGTGAAAATCCGCCGCGAGATGAACACTCAGGACACCGAGGCCAACCAAAAAGCTATCGACAGCCTGCTCAATTTCGAGACCGTGAAATATTTCGGGGCCGAAAATCGCGAAGCCACGCGCTATGATGCGTCCATGCGCAAATACGAGACTGCCGCGCTCAAGACCTCGTATTCGCTGGCGTTTCTGAATTTCGGCCAGTCTGTGCTGATCACCGGCGGGCTGGTTGCGGTGATGGTAATGGCGGCACTTGGCGTTCAGCGCGGGCAGTTGACGGTCGGTGATTTCGTTATGGTTAACGCCTATATTATCCAGATCATGCTGCCGCTGAATTTTCTTGGCACGGTCTACCGCGAAATTCGCCAGTCCCTCGTGGATATGGGCGAGATGTTTGATCTGCTCGAGCAACCCTCCGAGGTGAACGACAAACCGCGCGCGCCCGATTTGAAAATCAATGGTGGCAACGTGAATTTCCGTGCGGTGGATTTCGGCTATGACCCCGATCGCCCGATCCTGCATGGGTTTGATCTCAATGTCGCCGCTGGCCAGACCGTGGCCATCGTCGGCCCGTCAGGGGCGGGGAAATCCACCATCGGGCGCTTGTTGTTTCGGTTTTACGATGTATCGGCGGGAGCGTTGGAAATCGACGGTCAGGACGTGCGCGATATAACCCAATCGTCCCTGCACAACACCATCGGTATCGTGCCGCAGGACACCGTGCTGTTTAACGACACCATTGGCTATAATATCCTTTATGGACAGGCAGGGGCGTCGGAGGTCGAGATGATCGCCGCTGCCAAAGCTGCCAAGATCCACGATTTCATCATCAGCCTGCCCGACCAGTATGAAACAACCGTGGGCGAGCGCGGCTTGAAGCTGTCGGGCGGTGAGAAACAGCGCGTCGGCATCGCGCGAACCTTGCTGAAAAACCCGCCGATCCTGCTGCTCGACGAGGCGACCTCGGCGCTGGACACCGACACCGAGCGTGACATTCAGGACAGCCTGCGCCAGATGAGCAAGGGGCGCACCGTGATCACCATCGCCCATCGCTTGTCGACCGTGGTTGACAGCGATTTGATTGTGGTGTTGGAGGCCGGTCTGATCGTTGAAAAGGGCACTCATGACGATCTGTTGGCGCGCGATGGTCGATATGCGCGTATGTGGCGGCGTCAACAGGCCGAAGAAGAGCAAAACGCCGCCGCTTGATTTTGTGGGCCTCGGCTGCTGGGTTAAGGGCTGTCGGGGCTACGCGCCGAGAACATGTCGTCGCCATCCCAAGTGATCTCCGGCGGTCGGGTTTTTCGCGAGCGCCGCGCCAGTGCCATGTCGCGTCTGGCCTCGCTCATCGTTCCCGTTGACAGGGCGCGCAGACTGGAAAACGAGCGGTAAGCTCCGGCCATGATCCACACCCTTAACGCCAGCAAGGCGGGTGTGAAGACCAGCGTTAATATAGTGGCGATGCCAAGGCCGAAAACCACGGCGGTGGCCAGTTGTTTCCACCAAAGGGCGGTCGGCGCGTCGATGGAATAGCCGCCGTGAATGAAATCAACCGAGACCCCGTACATCATCGGCGCCAAGCCCGCCATGGTGGTGACTGTGGTTAGAAAAACCGGCCTGATCCGCGCCTCTACCGTGCGCACAATCGCCGTCAGCCTTGGCATATAGGCGGCATATTCCTGATAGGTATCAATCAAGACAATGTTGTTGTTCACGACGATTCCGGCAAGCGCCACGATCCCCGTTCCGGTCATGATCACAGAGAATTTCTGCCCCATCACCATCATGCCAATCAGCACGCCAGTGGTGGACAGAACCACCGCCAGCAGCACCAGAATGGAGTTATAGACAGAGTTGAACTGGGCCAGCAAAATCACGAACATCAGCCCGAGCGCACCAATAAAGGCCTTGCTCAGAAACGCCATGCTCTCGGCCTGTTCTTTCTGATCGCCAATCCATTTGGCAGAGACACTGGCTGGCAGCGGATTATCCAGACTGAGCCATGTGTTAAGGTAAGCAATCCGTTCGTCGGGCGTAATCGGCTGGCCCTGATTGTTAACCAAATCGGGCAGCACATCGGCCTTGACCTTGAAAAACCGCTCGCCATTGACGCGGTCGATCTGCCCAAGGCTTGGCACCGGCTTGCGGGTGATGAAATTAGACATGGGGATCAGCCCGTCGCGGGTGCGCACGCGCAAAGTATCCAGCGTTGACAGCAGGCGATCTTTTTTTGGCAGACGCACGCGAATGTCGATTTCCTCATCCGAGCTGTCGACCCGCATGGTATCCAGCAGCAGCCCGCGCGTGACAAGCTGAACCATCGCCCCGACCGTCACCACGTCCGCGCCGTAACGACCAGCTTTTTCCACATCCACATTGATTTGCCAATCAATGCCGGGCAGAGGGCGCGAGTCGTCAACCTTATAAAGCCCCTTGGTGCGTTTAAACTTTCGACTGACGATATCGGCGGCCTTCAAAAGGTCGTTCCAATTGGTCCCGGTCAGACGCAGGTTTAGCGGCTTGCCACTGGCTGGACCCATCTCAGCTTTGATGATTTCGACCCGAACGCCGGGGATGGATTGCAGCTTGTCTTCGATATTAGCAAGGATCACGCGGCCATTGGTTTTGCGGGTTTTCCATGAGGTCAGCTCGATCTGAATCTGGCCGATTGTATCAAGCGGAGCCTGCGCGCCGCCGGTGTTTTGGTTAAGCCCGCCGACGCCAGCAAAGGAAAACACCGACTCCACATCGTCGATTTTCAATATCTTTTGCTCGGCCTCTTTGAGGATCGCGTCTTTTTCCTCAAGGCTAAGATTTCCGCGCGCGCGTACATAAGCAATGGCGCGCTCAGGCTCGGTATTGACGAAAAACTCGACCCCGCGATTATTGGCGGCAAATGTGGTGAATACGGTGACAACAAAGGCCATCACCGCGACAATTGTGACTACCGGCATCACCGGATTGCCAGTCAGAAAATGGATGATCCAGCCAAGCCAGCGACGGCGATAGCCCGCGCGGATCGGCTTTTTGCGTGGCTTGGGTTTAAGCGCACTTACGGTGACCGACAGGGCGACAGTACCCGCCACGAACAACAGCGCGCCCGGCAGATAGGCGATCTTTGGGCCAAGGCTGTCACCCATCGCGCCCAGAAGATATTCGGGATTGATGGCCTGCATCGCGCCGCCAAATGTCAGCAGGCCCGCACCAAATAACAAGCCAAGCCGAGGCAGCACATGGGTTGTGCGCAAGCTTTCCGATATATCGGCCAACAGCCGCGAGAACCGACCGGCAACGCCGCCGATAACCGGCAGATAGATCAGCGCCACCACCAGCGAGGCCGACAGCACGAAAATCAGCGTGATCGGCAGCATCTTCATGAACTCGCCGGGAACGCCGGGCCAAAACAACATCGGCAAAAACGCGGCAATCGTGGTCGCGGTCGAGGAAATAATCGGCCAGAACATGCGCTTTGCGGCCTCCACATAGGCGTGCATCGGCCCTGCGCCCTCGGCTATTCGTCGATCCGCATACTCCACCACCACAATCGCCCCATCAACCAACATGCCAACGGCCAGAATGAGGCCGAACATGACGATATTGGAAATGGCGATACCCATCGCCGCAAGGATCGCGAAACAAAGCAGAAACGAGGTCGGAATAGCAAAGCCGACCAACAAGGCCGAGCGGGTTCCAAGTGAGGCCAACACCACCATCATCACCAGCGCAATCGCTGTCAACACAGAGGCTTCGAGCTGGCTGACCATGCCCGAAACCTCGTTGCTTTGGTCCATGGCGAAATCAACCGAGATGCTGTCTTTGAGGTCTTTGGGCCATGTCTCCATCGCCGCCGCCACGGTTTTATGCACCAAGGCCACCGTATCAATCAGGTTCTCACCTTTGCGTTTGACCACTTGGAGCGCGACCGTGGTCTGGCCATTATACCGCGCGGTTCCCTTGCGATCCTCGAACGTCAGACGGATGGTGGCAAGGTCACCAAGCGTGATTACCCGGTCGCCATTAACCGTATCTTTGAGATTAAAAACAACTTTTGGATCTGTAAAAATTCCTTTTACAGAAATAGGTCTTTTTGTTTCAT
>CAYPUW010000100.1:0-3818 GCA_964413925.1 uncultured Rhodobacter sp.
GAGATAACGAAACGGCCCATCGAGATATTCCACGTCAATGCAGGTTTCGGCCGGTTTCAGCCGCACGCGTGAGCCGAACTTTTCGCGGAAAAGCTTGAACGAGATCACCAGATCGGCCTCGATCAATGTGCCTCCCTCGATCTCGGTCTCACGGCGAACTCTTGCTGCCGCGCACCACGGCAAAAACTGCGGATAGGCAGCTACATCGGCGACCAGATCATACATCTGCTTGGCCGAGTAAGGCATAGTCTTTTTTTCCGCATGGGTAGGCATTTGCGCGGTGGCCTTTCTGGGCAGGCTTTGTATAACGGGTCTTAACGCTCGCGTCATTGAGCAATTCGGGGCCATGTGCAAGAGGGCAAAATGGATCATTCAAATTATGTGATCGACTCGATGATCTCGGCCAAGACCATTGCCGCGCGGGTTGAAGAGCTGGCGCGCGAAATTACCGAGACCTTCAAAGGCACCGACAAGCTGATCGTGATCGGCCTGTTGCGCGGTTCATTCGTGTTCATCGCCGACCTTGTGCGCGAGCTTGACTTGCCGGTCGAGGTCGATTTTCTGGAGACGTCCTCTTATGGCGATGGAGTTGAGAGTTCGCGCGAGGTGCGCATCCTAAAGGACATTCGCGGCGAGATTGCCGGGCGCGATATTCTGGTGGTCGAGGATATCGTCGACACGGGCCACACGCTGCACCATGTTCTTAACCTGCTGAAATCGCGCAAACCCAAGCGGATGGAGGTTTGCGCGTTGCTTGACAAGCCCGCACGGCGCGAAGTCGATGTGACCGCCACTTGGACCGGGTTTGAAATTCCCGACAAGTTCGTGGTTGGTTATGGCATTGATTATGCACAGAGAAACCGCAATCTAGATCATATTGGTGCGGTCAGGTTTTTGGACGAAACCTAAGGCGCGACCGTCCATTGCCAGCGGCACGTTTGCGTCGTAACTTGGCGACATGAACCCGTTTTGGCTGATCCGACTAACCCGCTGGGCGCGCAATCCACCATCAGGAGCGCGCCTGAAACTGGTGTTGGTGGTCGTTGCTATAACGCTCGTGCTTTACGGCATAGATCAGGTTTTTGGCTGGCCTGACTGGCTAACGCCAAACCGTATGCCGCGCGGTCGTCTGCTGCGTTAAAGCGACGAGCCGACAGTCTTTAGCCGCGCCTCGCGCAGCCGCGCGAAATCGTCGCCTGCGTGATAGCTTGAGCGGGTCAAGGGTGTGGCCGACACCATCGAGAAGCCCTTGCCATAAGCGGCTTTCTCGTAAGAGGCGAACTCCTCGGGGGTTACGAACCGCGCCAGCGCGTGGTGTTTGGGGGTGGGCTGCAAATATTGACCGATGGTGATGAAATCAATGTCGGCGGCGCGCATGTCGTCCATGATTTGCATCACGCCCTGCTTTTCCTCGCCCAAACCCACCATGATGCCGGATTTGGTGAACATGGTCGCGTCAAGCTCTTTCACCCGTTGCAACAAGCGCAGACTGTGGAAATAGCGCGCACCGGGGCGCACTGTCGGGTAAAGGCCGGGGACGGTTTCAAGGTTGTGATTAAACACGTCCGGCTTAGCGGCGACTACGACCTCAAGCGCTTCGGGGGCGCATTTCAGAAAATCGGGCGTCAGCACCTCAATCGTGGTTTCGGGCGAGCGGTGGCGGATGGCGCGGATGGTTTGGGCGAAATGTTCGGCCCCGCCATCGCTAAGATCGTCGCGATCGACGCTTGTGATCACAACATGCTTGAGGCCGAGCTTTTTGACCGCTTCGGCCACCCTGCCCGGCTCGAACGTATCAAGCGCATTGGGCTTGCCGGTGGCGATGTTGCAAAAGGTACAGCCGCGCGTGCAAATCTCGCCCATGATCATCATGGTGGCGTGGCCGCGCGACCAACACTCGCCCACATTGGGGCAACCGGCCTCTTCGCACACCGTGACCAAATTGTTGTCGCGCAGGATGTTTCGCGTCTTGGTATAGCCCTTTGACGTCGGGGCCTTGACCCTGATCCAGCTTGGTTTTTTAGGCTGAGCATTGTCGGCCCGATGAGCTTTTTCGGGGTGGCGTTCGGCGGGAATGTTCAGATTTCGCATCAAAGACCTCATTTTTGCCCTCTATAGGGCGCGCAGGCGGGATTGTCTTCTTAAAAAACCGCGCAACTGCGGCGTGTTGGACGATTTGGTCGATCCTTGTTGTTCCTGATTTAGAATCGTTATAAGTTGTGAGCAAATTCACCCAACCATGTCCAAACTTAAAGGAATAAGATCATGCATGCAGGTATTCGTGTTCCCAACATCACCTTCAAAACCCGTATTCGCGACGAATCCATCGGCGGCGACAATCCGTTTCGCTGGCAGGACGTCAGCACAGCCGATTATTTTGGCGGCAAGCGCGTGGTCATGTTCTCGCTGCCCGGCGCTTTCACGCCCACATGCTCGACCTACCAGCTTCCGGGATATGAAAACGGCGCTGCGGATTTCAAAGCACTCGGCATTGACGAGATTTACTGCATGAGCGTCAATGACAGCTTTGTGATGAACAAATGGGCACAGGGCCAGAACCTGAGTAATGTCAAAGTCATCCCCGATGGCTCGGGCGAGTTCACACGTCAGATCGGCATGTTGGTGGAAAAAGCCCCCGAAGGCTTTGGCTATCGCTCATGGCGCTATGCGGCGGTGATCAAGGATGGTGTCATTGAGGCATGGTTTGAAGAGCCGGGTCGGCGTGATAATCACGACAGTGACCCTTATGGTGTGTCGTCACCGGAAACCGTGCTGGCTTGGCTTAAAGAGCAGGGCTGAAAGCGCGCCGATCAGGAAAACTCATGACCTTTGATCTCGTTCAACACCGCCGCGACGCCCATCAAATTGGGCGTTTGCAGGAATATCTCAAGCAGATCGTTTATGGTGGCAATGACGGCATTGTCACCACATTCGCGGTGGTGGCCGGTTTTGCCGGTTTTGGGATGGATGGCGCGGCCGGAATCGGTGGCATCGCGGTTTTGTTGTTCGGGATTGCCAATATACTCGCCGACGGCACCTCGATGGGCTTGGGCGAGTTTCTGTCCTCGCGTTCCGCGCGCGACCTTTATGTGGCCCATCGCAACAAAGAACTGATCGAGATTGAGCGCAACTCGGATAATGAGCGCGCCGAGGTTATTGCCATTTTACAAAGTCACGGCATGGGGGGCAAAGACGCCGCCACCATGACCGATATTTTTCACCGCAACCCGGAACTGATGGCCGATTTCATGATGGTCTATGAACTCGGAATGTCCGACACCACTGACGAAAGCCCTGCCGTTAAGGGCTTGTTCATGTTCCTGTCCTTCGTCCTATTTGGCGCGGTACCGCTGTCGCCCTATTTCTTTTTCTCACCAACACCTAACACGTTCATCTTTTCGATTTTAGCCACACTGGTCGCCCTTGTCTGCCTCGGGGTTCTGCGCTGGTATGCAACCACGATCAATCCGTGGCGCTGTATTTTCGAGACCGTTCTAGTTGGCAGCACCTGCGCCGTTGTCGCCTATGCGGTCGGCTTGGCGTTCGCGATTTAGCGTTTGCATCAAATTTCTGTATACACTCGTATACTGTCTTTTCAAACGCGATTATATCCGCTAAGACCGCCCCAATCTGATCAACCACCACCAAAGGAATGCGCGTATGCAAAAGATCAAAGTCGAAAACCCCGTTGTCGAGCTTGACGGCGACGAGATGACCCGCATCATCTGGGACATCATCAAGCAAAAGCTGATCCTGCCCTATCTCGACATTGATCTGCTCTATTATGACCTCGGGATTATGGAGCGTGATCGCACCAA
>CAYPUW010000100.1:3918-7245 GCA_964413925.1 uncultured Rhodobacter sp.
CAGTATAAAGCCACCGATTTTCGCTTTCCCGGCCCCGGCCAGTTGACCATGAAATTCGTGGGCGAGGATGGTGCGGTGATCGAGCATGTGATCTATGACGCGCCCTCCGCAGGGGTTGCCATGGGGATGTATAACCGCGACGACTCCATTCGCGATTTTGCGCGCGCCTCGCTGAATTACGGTCTCAACATGGGCTGGCCGGTTTATCTGTCGACCAAGAACACCATCCTGAAGGCCTATGACGGGCGCTTCAAGGATCTGTTTCAAGAGATCTTCGAGGCCGAATTCGCCGACAAATTTGCCGCCGCCGGCATCACGTATGAGCATCGCCTGATTGACGACATGGTCGCCGCCGCGATGAAATGGTCGGGCAAGTTCGTGTGGGCCTGTAAAAACTATGACGGGGATGTGCAATCGGATACCGTGGCCCAAGGCTTTGGCTCACTCGGTCTGATGACCTCGATCCTGATGACGCCGGACGGCAAGATTGTGGAGAGCGAGGCCGCGCATGGCACCGTTACCCGCCATTTTCGCCAGCATCAAAAGGGCGAAGCGACCTCCACCAACTCCATCGCCTCGATCTTTGCGTGGACCGGCGGGCTTAAGCACCGCGCCAAGCTTGACGGCAATGAAGCGTTGACGGGCTTTGCGCAAACGTTGGAAAAAATCATCGTCGACACCGTGGAAAGCGGCGACATGACCAAGGATCTGGCGCTATTGGTCGGCCCCGATCAAAAATGGCTGACCACCGAAGGGTTCCTCGACAAGGTCGCCGAAAACCTTGGCAAGGCTCTGGGCGCTTAAGACCAGCCCCCCCTTGTCACACAAATGTCAAAGCCCCCGCCGTCACATGCGGGGGCTTTAGTATTTCTTGAGGCGCGCGAACTGGGCGAGTTGGCTCAGGATTGCTTTGGCGGTTTCTCGACAATTGTTGTCGGATAGCCATACTCGACGGGGGATTGAACAATCGCCTGAACGGTGGTGACCTCATCGTCAAACTGCACCACAAACTGGGCCAGCTCGCGATCAGCGTCATAAAACCCGTCGGTGATCTTGGCGCTTTTGACCGAGGTGATCGCCTTGGCCGCAATATAGGGGCAAGAGGCACAAAACAGCCCCGTCACCTCGATCCTGACGGTCTTTTCAGCTGCAAGCACAGCCCCCGGCGTCAGCAGATAGATCGCCGAAACGGTGGCATAAAGAAGTGATTTCACAACGTAGTCCTTTCAGAAGGGGTTTAGAAGTACCGGGGCAAGCCCCTGAAACACCAAGGCAATAAGAACGATAAGGGTAGAACCCCATAGAACCGACCGCATGAATGTACGGTTAACCGGGCGCGCACAGGTGCCGCTCGCACAGTTCTCAGCCGTTACCGGCCGGTAGGCTTTCCAAAACCCATAGGCGAGTGCCGCGACTGCGAAAGCCAGAAAATACCAGTGATACTGATAAAGCGCGCCCAGCCTGCCGATGAACACGCCAGTCACGCCCAAGCTGACCAGACCAAGCGGCAAGATACAGCAAGAAGTCATGGCCAGCGCCCCAAGCGCGCTTGGGCCAACCGATTTCCAACTCGACGGGCGCTTGGGCGTCATCAGGCCGGAATGGGCCGCGTCAATATCGTGAATTTGCCCGCTCTCGGTCATTTCGAATCGTCCTTGATAGTTAGATAGGCGCAACTTAGGCTCTGTAGTAGGTACAGGCTCAAGAGGTAAATGAGTGCCGAGCCTGTCGGGATGTACCCAAAACCAGCCCCCATAACATGCCGTTTCTAAACTATTTTAGGCCAATTTTAGAGTTTGACGTTTTGTCAACCATCGGCTGTTAGACATTGGGAACTCCAAGCGTCCATTGGCGATTCGGTGCAGCAGAAAAGGCAGATAAATGTCATCAAAAAAGGAAATGCGTATTATGGTGGTCGACGACATGGCGACCAGTCGCGGCCAGATTTTGCAAGCGCTGGAAGATATCGGCCTTTTCAACACCGAAATCTCGTCTGACGCCATGACCGCCTTCAAACAAGTGGCGACCAGGCGGGTGCATATGGTGATTTCCGACTATAACATGCCGGGAATGGACGGCTTGCAGCTTCTCAAATCGCTCAGAGGCCATCCACCGACCCGTGGGATCGGTTTCATCCTCGTAACCGGACGAGCGGATGACGCAACGATTGCGCGGGGCCGAAGCCTTGGCATGAACAACTTGTTGCGCAAACCGTTCACCTCGCAAGCAATGAAAAGCTGCATCGAAGCGGTGGTGGGACGCCTTTAGTGACCAGGCCCGAGACCGACAGCAACCAAAACAACGTGGCCTTGGCCGATGTGCTTTGCCGCATTACTAACGAGCTTGTGTTGTTGAAACGCGGGACCACGGAGCTGGAGCAGGCCATTGGCACGCTGACCAAGTTTATCGACCGATCAAAACTCCAAAGCTTCTATCAAGATTTGCAGTTTCTTGATAATTTGGGCCAAAGCCTTGAAAGCTTGGCTGTTTTTGTCGCCAACACCGCGGATCACGTCCCGAAAGACTGGCAAATAGATATCGATCTCTCCGCATCGAAAATCCAGATGAAAAGCATTGCCGACCGCATTTCTCTCTCTAAGGTTGGCGACCACACGCCGTCAGGGGATCAAACCACGACATTGTTTTTCTAAAACCCGGCGGAACAAATGCGAACTGGCGAACGGCTCAGCCGCGCGCGCGCAACTCTTTTCGCATGATCTTGCCGGTTGCCGTCATCGGCATGGCGTCAATAATCTCAATCGCACGCGGAGCCACATGTACCGAAACACGGCTGCGAACACGGGCGATCAACTCGGCCTCAAGCCCATCGGTCAGCGCACCTTCGCGCAACACAATAAATGCTTTGACGCTCTCGGTGCGAACGGGATCAGGAATACCAACCGCCGCCGCCAGAGCGACATCAGGATGTCCGGTCAGACAATTCTCGATCTCTGTCGGGCCAATGCGATAGCCGCTCGATGTGATCACATCATCGTCACGCGAAGAAAAAGTAACGTATCCCTCCTCGTCCATAACCCCGAGATCGCCGGTTTTCAGCCAGTCTCCAACGAATTTTTCCGCCGTTTTTTGCGGCTGCTGCCAATATTCGCGAAACATAACCGGCGTTCCGCGCTTGATCGCAATCTCGCCGGTTTCGCCTTTCGCGACTTTGCACCCGTCTCTGTCGATAATCTCCACATCAAAGCCCGGCACCGGCTTGCCAATCGTGCCCGGTTTTTGCACGCCAATGCCCGCAGAGCTGGTTAAGCAAAGGTTACACTCCGTCTGCCCATAGGTTTCGTTGATGGTGACGCCCAACGCCTCTCG